>CANQCD010000119.1 GCA_947589455.1 uncultured Lachnospiraceae bacterium
CTGGGAAACATGTGCTGCACGAGGGCGGCGCCTATTATATCCAGGAGCCCAGCGCCATGTCGGTGGTCAGCCTGTTACGCCCAGAGCCCGGCGATATCATATGCGATTTCTGCGCCGCACCCGGTGGGAAATCTACCCAGATTGCCGGCAGACTTCTGGGCGAAGGTCTTTTGATCTCAAATGAGATCTCCCCTTCCCGGGCAAAAATCTTATCCCAGAATATAGAGCGGATGGGCGCGGCCAACTGTATTGTCTGCAATGAGCCGCCAGATCGCTTCGCATCCCATTTTCCGGAGTTTTTTACAAAAATCCTCGTAGACGCACCATGCTCCGGCGAAGGGATGTTTCGCAAGGACGAGACGGCAATCCGGGAATGGAGCGCCGAACAGGTTGATATCTGCCAGAAACGCCAGCAGATGATCTTAACCCATGCAGACAAAATGTTACTGCCGGGCGGCGTCCTTGTCTATTCTACATGCACCTTTTCCACAGAGGAAAATGAACAGATGATCCGCTGGTTTTTAGAAACACACCACGATTATGAGCTGGAAGACTGGAGAGATTTCCTGCCAGAGGGCTGCGGTCTTGCCGGCGGCGTCCAGGATTTTCCAGATATGGAAAAAGCGCTCCGCCTCTGGCCGCACAAACTGTCCGGCGAAGGACACTTTGCCGCCAGACTACGCAAAAAAGGAACTTTAAACCGCATAGAAACCAACCAAAAAAAGAAAAGAACACCAAAAAAAGATTTGGCGCTTTTTCAGGATTTTCAAGAAAATCATCTGCACTCCGCGAAAGAATCCGAGAACCGTCTTTTCTTAAAAAGGCTGACAGCCTCCTCGGAATACCAGTATTTTGGCGATGCACTTTATCTGCTGCCAGAGAAAGCTCCCTCGCTGCAGGGCATAAAAGTCCTCCGCGCCGGGCTCCATCTCGGCAATCGGAAGAAAAACCGTTTTGAGCCCGCCCATGCGCTGGCAATGGCGCTGTCGCCAGACGACGCCATATATTGCAGGCATTGTGAGGAAGAGACTGCCCTGCGCTATCTGCGCGGTGAGACAATCCCATGCGAGCAGTCTCTCCGTTCCTGGAGCCTGGTCTGCTATCAGGGCATATCCTTAGGCTGGGGAAAAGCTTCTGGCGGCGTCCTGAAAAACCATTATCCAAAAGGGCTTCGCATCCCTTAAATGATCAATAACTCTGCGTTGAAACAGCGTCAATCGCAACAGCGCCGCCGCGCACAACCTCAATACGGTTTGGAAATGTCTTTGTCAAAAGGGCAATCATATCATTATTGGCATTTTCACTTTTCACGCACTGTATTAATACCGTATTTTTATCATAGTCAATTATCTCCATTGAAAAAACATCCGCGATCCGGAAAATTTCCCCCTTATCCTTCTCATTACAGCCGGATATCTTCACAAATAACAGCTCCTTTTTATGAATCGGAACCTCGGAAAAGTCCATCACCTTAATGACCACAACGCAGCGATTGAGCTGCTTTTTCACCTGTTCATAAGTGATGTCATCAATCGTAAGCCCAATCGTCATGCGCGATACCGTTGGGTCTTCTGTCTCCCCGACAGTAAGTGTGTCCAAATTATAGGACTTTCCCGCCAAAAGGCCGGAAATCTTGGCCAAAACACCAATCCTGTTTTCTACAAAAAGCGATATATATCTTTTCTTCGTCTCCATTCTGGCTTCCCCCTTTAGCAATCCATGATCATCTCATCCAATGTTTTTCCAGTCGGCACCATCGGGAAAACATCTGCTTCCCGCTCAATCATAAACTCGATCAATGTCGGCGCATCTTTATGCTGCAGCGCATAGTCAAACGCCTTTCCGATCTCTGCTTCATCACAGACCCGGATACCGTACGCATCGTAGCTTTCCGCCAGCTTCACAAAATCCGGCGTATATTTTGGACAGCATTCGTCTGCCTTCATGCAATTTCTCTGACAGCTTTTCCGATAAGTTAGACATGTACTGGAATAGCGTTTGTCAAAAAATATCTTCTGCCACTGCCGTACATTTCCCAGATAGCCATTGTTAAACACGACCAGGATCAAAGGAAGCTCCAGCGCAACTGCCGTTGCCATTTCCTGAATATTCATCTGCATTCCGCCGTCGCCGGAAATCGCAATAACGGTGCTGTCCGGGTTGCCAAGCTGCGCCCCGATCGCGGCAGGGAAGCCATAGCCCATCGTCCCTAACCCGCCGGACGTCAGGAAATGCCGGTTACTTTCCATATCAATATATTGTGTCGTCCAGAGCTGATTCTGCCCGACGTCTGTTGTGATGATCGGCTTAGCAAAGCGCTCGTTTATATAACGGATCACCTTTTCCGGCGTAAGCCCCTGATAATGATCCATATTGACCGGATAGTCTTTTTTCCACTTCTGAACCTGCTCCATCCAGCCTGTTACCCCCAGTGGAGAGGCCGATTCTAAAAGCTTCTCCGCGGCAAGCTTTGCGTCTGCCACGATTGGCACGTCAACGACAATATTTTTAGAAATCGATGCAGAATCAATATCAATATGGATAATTTTTGCATTTTTTGCAAACTCGCTGATCTTTCCTGTGATCCTGTCATTAAAGCGCGTCCCAATAGACAGGAGCACATCGCAGGCTGATACGGCATGGTTTGCCGCATAGCTCCCATGGATTCCAATATTTCCCAGGTAAAGCTCATGCTTACTGGGGATTGCTCCCTTTCCCATAATCGTAGTGATCACAGGAACCCCCATTGTCTCTGCAAGCTGAGTAACCTCCTCATTGGCGCCGGCAATGTTGACGCCGCCCCCGAAGAGAAACAGCGGCTTCTTTGCCCTCTTTAACATGCTAAGCGCCTTTTTGATCTGCCCCATATGCACGCTCTCGTTTGGCTTATATCCGCGGATTGACACTTCAGAAGGATACTCGCTGGTTCCTTCCGCCTGCTGGATATCTTTGGGGATATCTACGACAACCGGGCCTGGCCTGCCCGTCCTTGCAATATAGAATGCTTCCTTTAGAATCCGCGGAAGCTCCTCCCTGGTTCTCACCGTTACGGCGTATTTGCAGATGCTGTTTGTAATCCCGACAATATCAACCTCCTGGAATGCATCATTTCCCATCAGTCCCAGAGGTACCTGTCCAGTGATGCATACCAGCGGAACGCTGTCATAGTTGGCAGTCGCAATGCCAGTTACCAGATTGGTCGCCCCCGGGCCGCTTGTCACCAGACAGACGCCCACTTTTCCTGTTGAACGCGCATAGCCGTCCGCCGCATGGATCAGCGCCTGTTCATGGCGAGGAAGGATCACTTCGATGCTGTCCTCTCCATATAATGCGTCAAAAATATCAATCGCCTGTCCCCCCGGATACCCAAACAGAATCTCCACCCCCTCTTCCTTTAATGCCTTTACAATGATTTCTGTTCCCTTCACAAGACAACACCAGCCTTTCCTAATCATATTGCATATGGCACACAGGACGGCAAGATACGCCAGACTGCCGCCCTCACGCACAGTAAAATTCCACACACAGCGAACGACACGGTGACGGCAAAACCGCCAGACTGCCGCCCTCACGCACGGCAGCACTTTCTGCATAGCCAAAAAAGCCCCAATCTAACCTTTCCAAACTCTTTCTTTGCACAGTAATACTAGCCGATTTTTCTGACGCTGTCAACTTTTATGCCCACAGCGGACATAAATTGCGCCACATTCGCCGACAAAGGTCATATAATAGTCCCCCATCTATAGTAAAAATGGCGCTGATTACGTTTTCACAAAAGCGTATCCCGCCATGAATATGCACGCAGAAAGCACCTGTACAGCACACTTTTTATCCCTATTTATCAGACGTTTTGAAATCGTTTTCAAACTTTTGGGTTGATAAAACAATACGGCATAACTAAACTCTAACCTGTAACCAGCACACAACGACGCGTCGACAATTTAACCCAGGAGGTAGATTAATGAATACAGCAAAAAAGATCACAAAATTTTTATTTAGCATAGCGCTGACATTTTCCCTGGTCAGTTCCCTGACAGGATGCGGAAATGCCTCTTCGCCGGGAACTTCTTCCTCAAAAGATAATTCGTCCCAACAGGAGGGAAATGCCTCTTCATCACAAGACAATTCATCCCAGCAGGGGCTGACGACAATCCGATATGCAACCATGACCGGTTCGACAACCCAGTGGTATGGCGTTATCGGACAGGAAAAGAAGATCTGGGAAAAGTACGGACTGGATGTCCAGGTCACAGAGTTTGCCAATGGCATTGAAACTGTGGACTCTGTCTCCACAGGGCAGGCAGATATCGGTTTTGTCACCGACTTTGCAGGACTGAACCGTCTGGGCAATACCGCTGCACAGACAGACATCAGATTTTTTGAAGAACAGTCAACAGTCAGCAGTTATGCCCTTTATGCCGACCCAAAAACTGTTACATCCACCAAAGACCTCAAAGGCAAAGCGATCATGGTCTCTCTGGGAACATTCTTAGAGTACCTTAACGCGGTTTCCTTAAATCTCGCCGGCCTCTCCGCAGACGACGTCACAACGGTTCCTGTCGAGAGCGTTTCTGATATCCTGGCGATAGCCAAAAAGGGGCAGGCAAGCGCCATCTGGACGACAGGCGACAGCGCCGCCAAACTTGCAGATCTGGGCTGGAAACCCATCCAGACGCAGGAAGAGCTCGGATATGACACCTATGTATTCCATGTGGCAAACAATACGTTCCTCACAGAACATAAGGAAGACGTCCAGAATTTCATCAAGGCATACGAAGAGATCAACCAGTATGTTCAAGACCACATAGAGGAGGTTGCGGAGCTTTTGAACCAAAAGACGGGAGTCAGCCTGGATACAGTCAAAAATACAATGGCTGTAACGTCGATCGCCCCGGAATTTACACAGGAATCTGTCGATGCATTACGGGAAATTGACAAATGGGCAGTGGAAAATAAATTCTATCCCGAGTCCGTCAATGTACTTGATTTCATCAACACAGATGCGCTTGCAGAAATATATCCTGATAACGTAACTATTAAAAAATAGTATTTCCGTAACCCGAAAGCAAAACCAGCTTCACACCACGGAAGCGCCAGCGCCAGAACAAGAAGCGCCGTGTTTCCGTAACCTGAAAGCAAAACCAACCTCACACCGCCGTTTGTGCAGGAGCGCCGCAAACGGATTTCGGACGGCAGGCTCCAGGCAGTATCCTGCCTGGCGTTTGTATCATCCGGCGCTTACGCTCCAGATTGGAGATTATTATGGCAATAAATCGTTCATTAGACAGTGCAGAGACACTTTTTACATACGCATACGCAGTAGTCACTTCAGAAATCCTCAGCAAAGGAAGTATAAAAAACCGATATGAGCTTGTCCATAACAGATCGTTTGTCAAAGCAAGTTCCAAAGAGGAATTTAATATCGTCCGTCCAAATAATGACAACCTGTATTCCAGCGCATGGACGCAGTTAAAGAATACGCCTTATATTCTGGAGGTTCCTGATATCAAAGACCGCTATGTCCTCGTCAACTACCTTGACATGAAGACAGATATTCCTTTTTCGGTTGGGTCAAAAAATCCCAGAGGAAGCAAAGGCAAGTATATTTTCGTTTACCGGGACAGCGAAGTGCCGGCAGGGTATGAAGATTATACCGTTGTGCGGGCAGAAGATTCCAAAATCCATATGCTTGTCAGGCTCGAGGCGTTTAACGAGCAGGATTACCCCACTGCCAACGCCATCCAGGATCAGATTATTTTCCGCGCAGTTTATCCGGAAAAATTGCAGGATCAGGGAAACGAGCTGGTCGGTCTTTCTACAGAAGCCATTGAGGGATATTCTATTGAAGAATTTTACAAAATCTTTGTTTCTACCTTTGCCGACACAAAGATTGAGCCTGAGATCGTCGAACTTATTAAAACGTTTGGCATCAATGTGGAAACCGGTTCTTTCCAGAGCGTTTCTGCAGAAGACAAAAAAATCCTCGAACAAGGAAGAGAGAAGGCATATCAGAAGATTACCTCCCCTTCCGACAAACCTCTTGTCGAGTCAAACGGGTGGAGCTATGGCGTGGAAAATGGGATATATGGGAAAGATTATCTTTACCGCGCCCAGGTCGCCTATTTCGGTTATGGCGCAAACCTGGCAGAAGATTCCATCTATCCGCAATTTAATACACTTCCGGGCGGCGTTCCGCTCTATAGCGATAAGCAGTATAGGATTCACTTTGAACAGGGAAAACTTCCGGAAGCACAGTTTTTCTGGTCAATCACATTATATGGCAAGCCCAGTCAGTATCTGACGGAAAATGAGCTCGACCGCTACATGATCAACAGCCACGATAAGGATCTTTTTGTGAACGAGGACGGCTCGATTGATATCCTCTTGTCCAACTCCCGTCCAGAAGACCCAAAGAAGCTCCCTAACTGGCTTCCAACTCCTCTGGATGAAAAAGAATTTGATCTGACTATGCGCATTTATGGGCCGACCAAATCGCAGCTTGCAGGGACATGGGAGGGACCGATTGTTGAAGAGATTTCGTGATTTATGTTGTCAATCATTATATAAATACCTGCATAAAAATGCCCCGGACGAAAAAAACATATCGTCCAGGGCATTTCTATTGCCAGTACGTCTGCCATGAGCGGCCGCGATCCGGCTGCAGGTATTTCTCCTGCACCAGAGGAACGCTCCTGCCAGACGCCCGCCACAACGTCCGCAATCTTATCAATAAGATTCTTCCTCGTCCTGCTTTACTCTCACTGCCTTTTCCGGTCTGGTTCCCTCTGCCGGTTTTGCTCGTTCTGCGGGGGCTTTCTTGCCTTTCTCCGGGTTGGCTTTTCTGCCGGGCTCTCCTTTCTTGACCGGAGCTTTCTTCCCTGTCTCCAATCCGGATTTCTTGCCGGGCGCGGCTTTCTTTGTCGGAACGTTCCTGCCCGCCTCTGTTCCTGCTTTCTTTGCCGGCTCGCCTTTTCCTTCCAGGGCGTTTTTGGCTTTCTTCGGAGTGGCTTTTTTTACCGTTTTTCCTTTTTGGGGATTCGGTTTCCCGCCGGGTTCGCCTTTCTTTTCCGGAATCTTTTTCCCTCTCTCCGGTTCCGGGCTCTCACCCGGCTTTTTCTCCCCTTCCGGTTTCTTTTTCCTTTTCTCCGGCTCGCCTTTTCC
>CANQCD010000120.1 GCA_947589455.1 uncultured Lachnospiraceae bacterium
GGACGTTATGCCATGATATCGGACAGAAGCTGGGGACGGGCGCGGCGTTGGAGCATCTTGTCCGCACCAGGGTAGATATTTTTCCGGTAGAGGAAGCTATCACGTTAGAGGAGATCGCGAGGCTGGCGGAGCAGGGAGAGGACGGGTTACAGGATAAGATCATTCCGGTGGCAAGCCTGTTCCCGGAATATGACTGCCTGCAGATACGGGAAGAATACGCCAGAAAGCTCGCCAACGGAAATTTGTTGAAAAGAAGCCAGTTAAAAGAATACGAGCCAGAGAGACGAAAGAGCGGGAGCCGGCTGGCGCACCAGGCAGCTCCAAAGACGGGACAGCCGCCGGAACAGCGCTTTCTGGTATATGATGAGTTTGGTGAATTTAAGGCAATTTACCAGGAGTTTGGCAACAGCCTGTCTGTGGTAAAGATGTTTTAAGGAGCAGATGACCTATGGAACGAATTGATACGCTTGCATTCCGGCTGGAGCGAAGCGCAGTCTGCCTGGGCAAATTTGACGGGATACACAGAGGACACCGCCTCTTATTAAAAAAAGTCTGTGAGAAAGAGGGGACTGTGCCGACCGTGTTTACCCTGTCGATGCGACCGGATGCGGAAAAGATTTATGATCAGCGGGAAAAGGACCGTATCCTTGCCGGGCTTGGGATTCGGCGGGAAGTGGTATTTCCGTTTGACCGGGAGACAAAAAATATGCTTCCGGAAGAGTTTATCCGCGAGATTTTGGTCAGGCGCATGGATGTAAGATATATCTGTGTGGGAGCGGATTTCCATTTCGGGAAAAACCGCATGGGGGACGTCTCCACTTTGGAGAAGTTCCAATCTGTTTACGGTTATGAGCTGGAGATCGTCCCGAAGCTAAGGGAAGGAGATTCCGTGATCAGTTCTACGTTGATCAGAGAGTATATGGAGCGCGGGGAGATCAAAAAAGCAAACCGTCTGTTAGGCGAGCCGTATTTTATACAGGGCAGGGTAGCGCATGGACAGGAGATTGGGAGGACGCTTGATTTCCCGACTGCTAATTTAGAGCCTGCCGCTGGGAAAAAACTTCCGCGCCAGGGCGTTTACGCTACGACAGTTTCCATTGGGGATGCGGTTTTTTCCGGCGTGACAGATGTTGGCACCAAACCGACCGTTGGGAAATTTTCTATAGGGGTGGAGACCTGTATTCTGGATTTTGACGGCAACCTTTATGGAAAGGAAATAACAGTCTCTTTTCATGATTTCCTGCGCGACGAAGTCCGTTTTGAAAGCGTGGAGAAGCTGAGGGAACAGATTGAGAGGGACAGGCGCAGGGCGGTAAAAATATTGACAGGACAAAGGGCATATCCTATAATCTATAAAAATTAAATCTGTGTGGGTACTCTTTGCAAAACGTTCCTTTACTCTGCGATGATCGCAGATCGGTACGATCTATATTGTTTTGGGAGTTTTGCGGGACGCCTGCCTGCTGGAGAAAAGGAGAGAGGACAATGAAAAAATATGGTGTAAACGAACTCCGGAAAATGTATCTGGAGTTTTTTGAAAAAAAGGGACATTTGGCGATGAAAAGCTTTTCGCTGGTGCCTCACAATGACAACAGCCTTTTATTGATCAATGCGGGCATGGCGCCGTTAAAGCCTTATTTTACGGGGCAGGAGATCCCGCCGAGAAAACGCGTGACTACCTGCCAGAAATGTGTCCGCACCGGCGATATAGAAAATGTGGGGAAGACGGCGCGCCATCTTACTTTTTTTGAGATGCTCGGTAATTTTTCGTTTGGGGATTATTTTAAAGAAGAGGCGCTTTCCTGGTCGTGGGAATTTTTGACAGAAGTGCTTGGCATGGAGGAGGACAGGCTGTATCCGTCTATCTATGGAGAGGATGAAGAAGCGTTTGAGATCTGGACGAAAAAAATCGGCGTCCCGGCGGAAAAGATCACGCGTTTTTACCGGGATGAGGATGGGAAGTGCGATAATTTCTGGGAGCACGGAGCAGGTCCGTGCGGCCCTTGCTCTGAGATCTACTATGACCGCGGGGAAAAATACGGCTGCGGGAAGCCGGATTGCAAGGTGGGCTGTGAGTGCGACCGTTTTATGGAAATCTGGAATAATGTATTTACCCAGTTTGAGGGGGATGGGAAAGGAAACTATACCGAACTGGAAAATAAAAATATAGATACTGGCATGGGGTTAGAGCGCCTTGCCGTAGTAGTGCAGGATGTCGGGTCTGTCTATGACATTGATACGATGAAGGCGATCAGAGACCATATCTGCCGTCTTGCCGGTGTGGAGTACAAAGAAGACGAGGAAAAAGATATTTCTATCCGTCTGATCACAGATCATATCCGTTCTTCCGCCTTTATGATATCCGACGGCATTATGCCGGGAAATGAAGGGCGCGGCTATGTCCTGCGGCGCCTGATCCGCCGCGGCGTCCGCCATGGAAGGAAACTGGGGATCGCGGAAAGCTTTATGGCAAAGCTGGCAGAGACTGTGATCGCAGAGTCAAAGGACGGCTATCCGGAATTGGAAGAAAAGAGGGAGTTTATCTTACAGGTCCTGACGCAGGAAGAGAGCAAATTTGACAAGACGATCGACCAGGGGCTTTCTATTTTGGCGCAGATGCAGGAAGAACTGGTCAAAGATAAGAAAAAAGAGCTTGCCGGACAGGATGCGTTTAAGTTATACGATACGTATGGGTTTCCATTTGACCTGACAGTGGAGATTTTGGGAGAAAAAGGCTTTTCCGTAGAAAAGAAAGGCTTTGACGCTGCAATGGAGCAGCAGAAGGAAAAGGCGAGAAAAGCAAGGAAAACGACAAATTATATGGGAGCGGAGGAGACTGTCTATCAGCAGATCGATCCGGCAGTGACCAGCCGTTTTGTCGGCTATGACCGTCTGGAACATGATTCCGAGATCCTTGTGCTGACAACGCAGGATGAGATCGTACAGGCGCTGACAGACGGACAGGATGGGACGATCATTGTCAAAGAGACTCCGTTTTATGCAACGATGGGCGGACAGCAGGCCGATATCGGGGTGATCGTAAGCGGCGACAACGAGTTTGAGGTAAAAGATACGATCAAGCTGCCGGGGGGAAAGACCGGCCATGTCGGCACGGTGTCAAAAGGGATGTTTAAGGCAGAAGATAAGGTGACATTAAAGGTGTGCAGAAAGAACCGCACTGCAACCGGAAAAAACCACAGTGCGACGCATCTTTTGCAGAAGGCGCTGCGCATGGTATTGGGGTCGCATGTAGAGCAGGCGGGTTCCTATGTAGATGCGGACAGGCTCCGTTTTGACTTTTCGCATTTTTCTGCGATGACGCCGGAGGAGATCGCAGAGACGGAACAGATCGTCAATGACGAGATCGCGCATAACCTGGCTGTCGTGACAGAAGAAATGAGCTTAGAAGACGCTAAGAAGACCGGGGCAATGGCTCTGTTTGGAGAAAAATACGGCGAGAAAGTCCGCGTAGTGCGGATGGGGGATTTCAGCGTTGAGCTCTGCGGCGGTACGCATGTAGGGCATACCGGCGATATCTCTTATTTTAAGATCGTATCGGAAAGCGGGGTCGCCGCAGGCGTCCGCAGGATTGAAGCGCTGACCGGCGACGGGCTGATGCGCTATTACGAGAAGAAGGAGAGCGAACTTTTGAAGGCGGCAGGGGCTGCCAAGGCGGAACCGGCGGCGCTGGCAAAGAAAATCTGTGCCATGCAGGAAGAGCTAAAAGCGCTCCACAGTGAGAATGAAAAGCTAAAGGCAAAGCTTGCCAGCGATGCGGCGGGAGATGCTAAAGACCAGATAAAAGAAGTAAAAGGCGTTAAGGTACTGGCAATCAGCGTGCCGGATGTGGATGGGAACGGACTGCGCACGCTGGGCGACCAGATGAAAGAAAAACTGGGCGAGGGCGTTGTAGTGCTCGCCTCTGCAAAAGACGGCAAGGTGTCGCTCCTTGCCATGGCGACAGAAGGCGCGATCAAAAAAGGCGCCCATGCAGGAAACCTGATAAAGGAAATTTCTTCCCTGATCGGCGGAGGCGGCGGAGGCCGTCCAAACATGGCGCAGGCGGGCGGAAAGAACCCGGACGGCATTGCGGAATGTCTCGAAAAAGCAGTTTATGTACTTGAAAATCAGATTGGTTAATGATACAATCCATATTGTCGTTATCAACATATGGCATATGGACTTCCATATGCGGGACAGAAGAAAAAGCGAGGGGGTCTGTCTTAATGCAGGCGGTATGCCGCGTTGCTCATGCGGCCTGTCTTTGCGAAAGCAGCGCAGAAAGAGGTAGAATGATGAAAAAATGGCAAAAGTTTTTATTGATGTCAGGGATGGCATTGGCAGTTTCATTTGCTGCAAAGGCAGACAGTGAAGCGGCGCAGGTGACAGGACTCACTCAGACAAAAGATGATGTCAATGCGGTACAGATCTCATGGGCAGCGGATGCCCAGGCAAGCAAATACCTGGTAGAGCTTAGCCAGGATAATAGTTCCTGGACTTCTCAAGGGTATACAAATGGGACGGTCAATGAGAAGGTGATTACCGGACTGAATATAGGGAGCTCCTATTATGTGCGCGTCACTTCCGTCGATGCGGCCGGCAGTCCGGTTGGCGCGGCGTCGCAGGCGATCGAGGTGGTAACTGCACCGGACTGCGTTTCTATGACGGCAGTACAGTCCAAAGCTTCCAAGACGTCCGTGTCTGTTAAATTATCAGAAGTGTCAGGGGCAAACCAATATTTTTTGCTGGACGCCAACTCAGGCAGCCTTGTGACAGCGTCAGCAAATACGGAGCTGACTCCGGAGGGACAGCTGACTCCGGGAAAAGAATATATCTATCTAGTTGGCGCGGCGAGGATATCTTCTGCTGGATATACTGCATCAAATGTGGCGTCGGTAAGGGTTCCCTGCCTGACTGTGGCCAATAAGATCCAGAAAAAGAATTTTGTATGCCAGCCGGCCAACGATATGACCGATTCTTTTACTTTTAGTGCAAGTACAGACGGCAGCACGGTAGACGGAGTGGAATACCAGTGGCAGACGCCGGCCGGCAAGACAAGAAAAGTAGTGTCAAGCATTTCAACGTCAAGAGTGACGATCGATAACTTTATTGCCGGCAAATTTTTAAAATGCCGCGTCCGTACGTTTGTCAGCTTAAGCGGGGACAAGAGGGCGTACAGCGCCTGGTCTGATTACCGCTATTTAGGCGTGGTAAAATCAATCAAGGGAAAGATCAGCGGTAAGAAAAACGTCAAGGTCTCCTGGGCGCCCGTTTCGAATGCTTCCAGTTATGACGTTATGGTTTCCACCAAACCAAACGGCGGTTATAAAAAAGTAAAGACAGTAAATGCCAAGAAGAAGAGCCTCATCCTTTCTAAAGTGGCAAAGAAAGCCTTAAAATTCGGGAAGACATATTATGTGAGGGTCGTTGCAAAGGCAAAGATTGGCAAGAAGACTGTGTCTAGCGAGGTGTCAAGGTATTCTTCTTTCAGGATCGTCAAGTCATATCGCTTTAGTTAATCGATTAAGAAATTGAGAACACGGGGGAATGGAATCACATTCCCCTCTGCTTTTTCCGGGGTTCTGCAGGATGTGGAAAGGGCGGGACAGTTTTGTATGACAGGATATTTACATACTGTTTTGCCGTTTCCCTGTCGGATGCGGAAAGGGCGGAACGGTTTTGTATGACAGGGTGTGCGGCGCTGCGGGCAGTCCTGTCAGAAGAGAAGGAGGCAGCGCAGAAAAGAGGCAGGAATGAAACGATGGGAACAGATTTTAATAGCGTCTGGATTAGCGCTGGCGATTTCTTTTGCTGTCCGGACAGACAGCAGGGCTTCCGAAGAGATTTTGAATCTGAAGCAGACAGGCGCGGATGTGGAGAGTATTGCGGTCACATGGAACAGCGCTCCGGAAGGGAAGCAATATCTGATCGAGATAAGCGATGATGGGAAAAGATGGAGCTCTTCCGGCTATTATGCCGATACGGCTGCAAAGATTGGCAAGCTGCAATCCGGGAGCTCCTATTATGTCAGGGTCACTGCCTGTGATGAGAACAGGCAGGCGTCTGAAATCGTTTCTCCTGCCCTGGAGGTTGTCACAGCGCCGGATGGGTCGGATATCAAAGCGGTGCAGTCCGGCGCGGCTACAGGCTCTGTGACAGCCAGGATATCAGGCGTTAAGGGGGCAAACTATTATTTCCTTACCAGAAAAGCTGGCGGAGAAGATCGGGTGATCGGGGAGGCTGGCAGGGAGGAAGTGTCGTCAGACGCCTCAAAATACCGATTAAAACCTGCAAAGAAATATTCTTTTCAGGCACATGCCGCCAGGGTATCTGCTTCTGGCTATCTCGCAGAATCAGCACAGAGTGCGGAACACGTTTATTTGACGCTGGCCAAAAAGATACCGAAAAACCGTTTTGGGATGACAGCCGGATACGGATATATCAATGTATTTTATTTTTCCGTCAATTGGAAGGGGAGCGTCGACGGCTGCCAATATCAGTTCCAGACGCTTGCCGGCAAGAAGAAAAAGACAGTGGCGGTAAAATCTCCTACATTGCGGCTGGAGCATTTTGCCGAGGGGAGATTTTACCGCTACCGCGTCCGCACGTATGTGAGGGTCGCAGGGGGCAGGGCATACAGCGGCTGGTCGGATTTCCGCTATTTTGGCATCCCTAAAAAGTTTTCTGCCAGACAGAGCCCAGGCAGAAATGCGATCCAGGCAAACTGGAGCGCCGTATCCGGGGCGGGAGGCTATGATATCTATCTTTCCGGGAAAAGTAGCAGAGGGTATCAAAAAGTCATGTCAGTCGGCGTGGAGAAGCGGACGGCTTTGGTTGGAAAAGCGGCGGACGGCTCGCTAAAGCCGGGAAAGACGTATTATATTAAGGTAGTTCCGAGGGCAAAAAGCGGCGGAAAGGCGGTAGTAAGCGATGCAAACTGGTATTGTGCAGTTACCGTCCAGGCGAGCCATTAAAAAAATAGTTGAAAAATTATCCATAAATGGTTGACCTTTATTGATTTTATGATATAATATCATTTGTGCATATGAAAGATAGCGTATTCTTTCATGGTAAAATATTACCCTATACAGTTGTGTATTGAAGCATAATCTACAACTGAGGGGAGGTTAGGTGTG
>CANQCD010000121.1 GCA_947589455.1 uncultured Lachnospiraceae bacterium
GTGCCGATGGAGATCAGATCCTCCACACCTACCCCCGTATTGTCGAACTTCTTGGCGATATAGACCACCAGGCGGAGGTTGTGCTCGATGAGGAGCTTCTTTGCGCTGCCGTCCTCCTCTGTTCCGAGGTTCTCGATTACCTCCGCCTCCCTGCCGGTCTGATACATCACTCCCATGTCATTGATAAACCAAAACGCCCCGTCAGTCCCTCTTACCATCACATTCTCCGGCGTCAGATCGAGATGAAACCAACCGGCGTTATGATACCCGGACAACGCCCTGCACGCCTCCGACAGGCAGCAAAAGAGCTTCCCAAGATTTCCAATATCCGGCGGATTCTGCTCCATCCAGTCCCGCAGGGTCAGGCAGGGATAATCTGCAGCAAGATAATACATCGCCCACACATCATTTGGATTTTCCCTCACCTTTTCCGGCTTTTTGATCTTTTCTATCCGAACCGCCCCGGGGCTGCTCTTTTCTGCGATGCCTGCGATCCATTCCATCTCCGTCTCACACCGTCTCTCATAATCGCTGTTGAGCCATAATGCCGTCTGGCTCTGTCCGCTGTGCCCCGGCGCGCGCAGGATCAGGTCAAAGCCGCCTCTCCTTAACCGGTTGAGCGCATGATCCCTCGCCGAAAAAAACTCCTTCAAAAGAACCGTCCGTCCTCCCGCCCCTTCCGACGCCAGATAAAGGATCGCGGCGCTGTTTTTTGCCAAAACCCTATTAATAAGAAACGTTCCCTCCGCCGCTTCAATCCGGTCGCCCGCATCCAGGCATTCTCTGTTATCTTCCATACAATCTCCATTCCAGCGCATCAGGGGAATCTGTAACGCTCCGGCAAAATCCTTCCTGCAAGCCAGGTTCCCATTGTAAACTTTGCCCCCATTGCAAGCCAGGTTCCCATTGCAAACTTTGCTCCCATCGCAAGCCAGGTTCCCATTGTAAACTTTGTCCACATTGCAAGCCAGATTCGCCCCTTACTGCCCCCTGATCTTTCTTACGATCTTCTTTTCATCATTCAAGCTGGAGCGGGATTTGCCAAAAGAATACTGGAGCAAATGCTCCCCCGTCTCCTCGCTAAATTCAGACAGCAGGTCGGAAATGATCTCAAAATAATTCTCCCGGTCCATCAAAGCGAATGTCAAAATCACATCCAGCGGATTTAACTCCTCCCCCACGGCGTCCAGCGCAGCAAATCCGCAGCGGCTCAAGATCGTATTGACCCGTTCCACATCCAGATAATCTTCCGGTGCGAGATACCGCTCCAGGATATCCGTATCGTTTTCAAAATCAATCTCCAGATATAATGACAGCAAGAAGAACAAAAGCGTCTCTCGGTTAATATCTATTTCTCCATGCAGGATCTTGATAAACTTACTTTTATCCGCATTTAATCTGCTGTTTTTCTCCTGCTCCTTCTCCTGCCCATGCGCGCCTCCGAGCTTTTCTAAAAACAGATTTGCCAAAAGACCGGAAAATTGGACAGGATAATCCATTAGCTCCTCTGCGCTCAGCTCGTCAATCGCGCTTAGCAGGGCGGCATGGTCGGACGACTCCTCCGAGCGGACATCATTTTGAAAGATTGCCGAATGGCCGGTAATATTGCTAAACCGGGCGGACAGATCGAACTGCACGTCGTCTGACAGAACCCCCGGCGCAAACGCAACGCAAAAAGACGCCGGGACAAAACTGCCGTCTTCCTTCGAGGCGATCACAGTTTCCACGCTCCCAAAGCCCTTGTCATTTAAGCTGACCGGAATGGGGCTTTTTAATGTACTGTGCAAAAAGACGGTTTCCCCGGACAGGCTCTCTTTCCCCTTTTTGCAGAGGATATCGATCTTGCCATAAAAAGCTCCGCCCTCGCGCCGGACGGCGCAAATCCCTATATTTGCGGTATAGCCGCCCTCCCCGCTGCACGAAACCTTATCGTTTTGCTTCTTAAAATACAGGGGGTTTACAAAATCCAGCCGGGCGGGGCTTCCGTTTAAGCAGAGGAAATCGTTTGCCTCCTTTAACAGCCTTTTTGCATCCATCTCCTCGACGTCTGGCACGCCCTGCAGTTCCTTTTCCTTCCACTCCTGTTCTATCTCTCCATGGATCCCGGCAATCGTTTTCCGGGAGTATTCTTTGATGCGCCGCACATATTTTTCAAACTGGTACATCATATAAATATATAAATATTTAATGAGATACCATCTGCACCGGTCAGAGCACACGCTCAACCGGCCGGCATATTCCTCCAACGAGGCTTTGATCCGGTCAATCAGTCCGTCAGTTCCTGTGATCTGCTCCATATCGCCGCCGATCCGGTCTGCGAGCTGCTGTGTGATAACTCCCGTAACCAGCGGCAGGGGCTCTTTTGTCTCTCTGGCGTCCGCCGCGTCCAGATAGTCTTTTAAATCCCGGACGGTTATGATATTCCCGCCGGTCACATCCCTGCTCAGGAAAAATTCCCTGTCCTCCCGCCGGGTCACGTCTTCCGCAAGCCGGTCTAACGTATCTGCCAGCGCCTCATAGATTGTCCGCAGTTCTGTCAGCCCGATCTGCCCCGGCTCCCTGTCATTGTAGCACAGGCTGTAATATACGACGATCTCATAGACATTCCTCGGATAGATCTGGCGCAGGGATTTTTCTTTTAGCCGTTCCTGCGCCCAGGACAGCCCCCGCTTCTCCTGAAAGGCGGTGAGCATGACATTCCACCGGGCGGCCGTCGTATTCCCGTTCTCCAGCCGGTTTCTGTCCCGCTCTCTGGCGTCATACAGATAAGCAATAAATTCTTCATACTCCGCTTCATAAAATTCAACAAGATTGCCAAAGTAGATATCTCTGTCAGAAACCGCGTCTAAAAATTCTTCATACGTGATTTTTTTTAAATATTCTTCAAAATCAAAATCCATATCCATACCTCCCAATATGTTATCGATCAATATTTATTGATATCCCATCTCGGATGTTCCTTCTGGATCGCAGCCAGCTCCTTTTTACTCAGCACGCCCTTTGTCAGCGACAGTGTCATGCTGGAGGAAGCTTTCTTCCACTTTAACAGCTGCTGAAACAATCTTGAACATTTTACATTATGTATGCTTAACTCGCTGACCGGCAGCCCGCTCAAAGCAGACAGATCCAAAACAGAAATACCGTCAATATTAATGCTGCTTAACTTCTTCAGATGCGACAGCGCAGATAAATCTCTGACGTCAGTCCCGGCAAGGGATATGCTCTCTAGCTTTTTCATCCCGGATACGGCGTCAATGCTGTCTACTTCGCACCCCTCAATGGAAAGCAGGCGCATGTCCCGGCAGTCTTTGATCGGCCCTGCATCGCTGAGGGGCAGCCTGGCGGAATCATTTGCGCTCCCCCAGTAAGAGGCATTGCTGTCCGAAGAAATCGCAAGCTCTTCTAATTTTTTGCAGCCGGAAAGCCCGTTTATATTTTCAAGGCCTGAGATACGCTCCGCCTTTAATAAGGTAAGCCCGGACGCTCCCTTAAATATATCAAAATCCCGGATGTTCGCCCTGCTGATATCTACTTCCTTTAAGTTCTTGCACCTTCCCATCCAGTCCAATTTTTCCAGATTTGCATTTGACAGATTGAGATAGACAATGTCGTTAAAAATATAGTCTTCTGCAGTCCCTTTGATATTGTTCAGGTTGGTATTTTCTGCGTAAAAGCACCGCAGCGTTTTCAGGCCGGCAAACGGGCTGATATTCCTGATATCCGTGTCGGACACGTTAATGTTTTGTATATACGGCATGTTCGCCGGACGAAAAACAGAGACGTCTGTCGGGATATGGTTGCTGGAAAGATCCAGAGACAGGAGGTACTTTGCCTTCCGGAACCCTTTGATATCCCGGATCGTACATTCATTTATTTTCAGCTTTTTGAGAGACGATCTTTCCGTCAGGAAATTCAGGTTTTTCAGCTTCATTACATTTTCATCAATCGGAAAATGCAGGTTTAAATCCTCTAAGACTGTCTCCTTGCTTAATTTGGCAGCGTTTTTTAACACAAAATTTTCCAGAGACAGTTTTCTGAGCCTGTGGCTGTTTGGCAGGCACAGGACGTCAAAATCAGCAATGTTATCATAAGCACACTCTAACGTCAGCTCTTCCAGCTTTTTCATGGACGCCAAAAAATTCAAATCCTTATACACCCCGTCCAGTTCCAGTTTTTTACATTGGACAAGGTTTCCCAGCGCAGAATAATTATTGCATTCTGACGAGCTGAGCGATATGTTTTCCAGCTTTTCAGACGCTAGCGCCGGAAAAGTATATTGGGAGTGGCTGTCGTTTGCATGGTATGTATCGTACAGATTCAGCGTTACCAGATTCCTTAACTCTGTGATCCCTCGGAAATCCCCGCCAAAGGAGCAGCTTAAATCTAACTCCCGCAGTTTTGTCAGCGAGCCGATCTCCTGCAGGTTGTCGGGACGCGTTCCGGGAAGATACAGATCCAGCTGTTCTAACACCGGCAGCTGTGCGATTTCCGCCATATCAAATGACTTTACCGAATTGTCAAAGCCCATATAGATCGTCAGCTCTTTTAACCGGTATAATTTACGAAACGGCAGGCGCGCAAGCTGCTCCCTTTCCTCCTGGCCGCCGCCGTTTTTCTGTATCGTCAGGCTCTCCAGCCCGGAAAGCTCTGTGAGCTGTCCCACTGGCAGCGTATATTCATCCAGGCTCAGCGTCTTTAAATTCTTTAACTTCTCTTTCAGCCTGCCTATGGATACCGAGTCGCTGCTAATCCCGATGCCGCCAAGCTCCGGCATACTGTCGATCAGCTCTGACACGCTTTTTGAATTGCAGTAAAAGAGCCCGAGGTAATCTAATGTGACGTCTAAGTCTACCGTCTGCAATACTTTCCTGCTCAACCCGGACAGGTTCAATGTCTTTAGCGCGGGCAGTTCCTTTAACGGACTTAAGGAATCGACGTCATAACATTCATAAAGGCTTACATTCTCAAGCTTTTTTAACATGCCGATGCGGTCGATGGAACGAAGCCCTGTATTTGCCAGATACAGCTGTTTGAGATTGGCCATCCCTGCAATGTCGTCAAGATCGGTCATCTGTTTCATCCCCTGACAGCAGAGCGTTTCCATCCCCTTCATCTTCCTCAAAACAGACAGGTCGGATATTTCGTCGTCATCCGTGAGATCTAATTTCTTGATATCTGTGGCATATTTTAAGCCGGATATGTCGCTGAGTTTCTCATTCTCCGCCAGATTGATGCCCTCTGCGCCGGACAAATCTGCATATTCCAAAAAATCCAGATTGGTGATGTCCATATCGGATAAATCCGCCATGCGATATCCGTCTTCATCTGTCGTTATGTTAAATTTCATGACCGGCGGCTGTACTGCGCCGCCCTGTCTCTGCAGGGCAAAGGAAATCCCTGCGGCCGCTGCGGCAAACGCCGCGCAGGAAATCGCGGCGGCAAGGATTTTTTTCCTGATATTCCATTTTTTCTCTTTTTTCTTCTCTTTTACGGCTGGGAGCGGTTCTTCCCGATAAATAGCACGCTCAAACTCTTCTACGCTGCTATAACGTTTCCGGGGGTCTAATGCCAGCCCCCTTAATAACGCCTTCTCAACCTTTTTGTCCATCACGATCCCCAGCTCGCCGGGCGTTTTCAGAGAGTCCGACCGGCTGCTCCGCCAGGCGTTCCTGCGGCTCACCGAAGAGGACGGCTCGACCCCGGTGATCATCTTATACAGCGTTGCGCTCAAACCATATACGTCCACTCCCTCGTGCAGCGGATCGTTTGTATATAATTCATAAGGGGAATAACCGTCTCTGATATATTTTGTCGTATTGCCCGTAAATTCTCTGATGGCTTTCGCCGTGCCAAAATCAATCAAAACGGCACTGTGATCTTTCCTGGTGATCATAATATTATTGGGGCTGATGTCCCTGTGGATCACTTTTTTCCCATAGATTGCCTTGCTGTGGCATTTTTTCAATGCGCGCATGATCGGACGCAACAGTTCCAATGCGTCCTTTACCTCCATCGGCGCGTCCATGCTCTCCAGATAGCTTTTTAAACTGACTCCGTCAATATAATCCATGACGAGATAATAGGTGTTATTTTCACCGAAGCTGTCGTGTATGCCGACCATTTCCTCCGCCCGCGGCAAAACCGCTAACAGCTTTGCTTCTTCCCGGAATTTGAATAACCCGGCCTGGTATTTCTCCTTCTCCGCCTCGCGCGGCAAGATATTGTCACTGTCTTTATCTCTTGATACCATTCCCAGCGGAAAACATTCCTTGATCGCAACCTTCCGCTCTAATTCCCTGTCATACCCTATATATGTAATGCCAAAACCGCCCTGCCCCAGCGCGATCCCTATCTCATATCTGTCCCTCAAAACCGTCCCCGGCTCCAGCTGCTCTGATGGCTGTATGTAGGCGCTGCGGTCAAAGCCGCATACCTCGCATATCTCCTCTTCTGTATATTCCATACATTTAAAACAACGCATTTTTATCCTCCACCGCTTAAATTATTCATTATGTCAAAAAGCACGTTTTTAACAGCAGAACTCCATGGGATATTTTAATGCAAATCCTCGCTTTGCGCAAGACATTTCAAATTTTTTTCGGCATTGCGGCTTTCCGGATTATATGTTATGGTTATATCATGTCACATTTTATAGCGTTTCGCGGTGACACGATATCAAGAAGAACAGGAAAGAAACGCTCATCTCATCGGCACAGCAGATTACGGCGTTTCTCAGTGACACGATATCAAGAAAGACAGGAAAGAAGCGCTCATCTCATCGGCACAGCAGATTACGGCGTTTCTCAGTGACACGATATCAAAAAAGGCAGGAAAGAAACGCTCATCTCATCGGCACAGCAGATTACGGCGTTTCTCAGTGACACGATATCAAGAAAGACAGGAAAGAAGCGCTCATCTCATCGGCACAGCAGATTACGGCGTTTCTCAGTGACACGATATCAAAAAAGGCAGGAAAGAAACGCTCATCTCATCGGCACAGCAGATTACGGCGTTTCTCAGTGACACGATATCAAGAAAGACAGGAA
>CANQCD010000122.1 GCA_947589455.1 uncultured Lachnospiraceae bacterium
CCCGGATATTGCGAACTTGCCTCCGGGCAGACGACTCATTTAATTTCTCCTGACTTATGCCGGATATGCCGCAGTGCGGTTCAGGGAAAGCTGCCATATGACAAGAAAGAATATCAGGCAGTTTTTGGTGTATGTTTCTGCGCGGAAATGGTCAGGGGTATAAAAATATTTCTTTGCGCAGGAGCTGAGGATGACAGGCGGATTTTTCCCTTCATGCCGGGAGGCCAGGATATTGGCAAAAATCCAGGGGAAGAGCGCCGTATAGGCAAAGAGATAGACAGAGGAGGGGCGCAGCGGATAGAACAGGACGCACAGGCAGACGAGCAGAAAAATCCTGCCAACGAGCAGGCTTGCATGTTTTGCGATAACCCTGCGCTCTGTCCGGATCTGTGCGGCGGCTGTGTTCTCTGTCTTCATAGGAATCCTCCTTTTGTCTGTGCAAATTGGCCAAAACTCTTTTTCTGTTGATTATACTGAAAAGCCGGCAAGAAGTCAAAAACAGGGAAAAATACAGAGAATTAGGGATATTGCTGGAAGATAGCAGAAATCAGGAGGCAAGAATTGTAAAAAATTGTAAAAAAATCCCCTTTTCTATTTTATTAAAATGGTATATAATAGAAATGTATACGTTTATTTAGGTGTTATTTGGAGAATATAAGTATAAGATGCTTGATATGAAAGGAGAAAAATTTCATGAATGGAAGTGACATTGGAATTGATTTGGGTACTGCAAATGTACTTGTTTATATAAAAGGTAAGGGCGTTGTTTTGAGAGAGCCGTCTGTCGTTGCTTTTGACAGGGATACGAATAAGATCAAGGCAATCGGCGAAGATGCGCGCCTGATGCTTGGCCGTACCCCGGGCAATATAGTAGCAGTCCGTCCCCTTCGACAGGGTGTCATTTCTGACTATACTGTGACAGAGAAAATGTTGCGTTACTTCATTCAGAAATCTTGTGGAAAATCTCGTTTCCGCAAGCCGCGTATCAGCGTCTGCGTGCCAAGCGGTGTTACCGAGGTGGAAAAGAAAGCAGTAGAAGACGCCACATATGAGGCGGGCGCGCGGGAAGTGGCGATCATTGAAGAGCCGATTGCCGCTGCGATTGGCGCCGGGATCGATATTGCAAGGCCATGCGGGAATATGATCGTGGATATCGGCGGCGGGACAGCGGATATTGCCGTGATTTCTCTCGGCGGGACAGTTGTCAGCACGTCGATAAAAATCGCCGGCGACAATTTTGACGAGTCGATTGTGCGTTATATGAGAAAAACACATAATCTGCTGATTGGAGAGCGCACGGCGGAGGAGATCAAGATCAATATCGGTTCTGCATATCAGCGTCCGGAGCTGGTTTCGATGGATGTGCGCGGTCGTAACCTGGTGACAGGGCTTCCAAAGACAATCACCGTCACTTCGGATGAGACGCTGGAGGCGCTGAGGGAAGTGACTTCCCAGATTGTGGAGGCCGTCCACAGCGTATTGGAGAAGACGCCGCCGGAACTTGCGGCGGATGTGGCGGATCGCGGGATTGTCCTGACGGGAGGCGGAAGCCTGTTATATGGTCTGGAAGAGCTGATTGAGGAAAAGACGGGCATTACAACAATGACGGCGGAAGATCCGATGACGGCGGTAGCGATTGGGACCGGAAAGTTTGTAGAATTTCTCGCAGGCAAGAGGGACGATCCAGAATAAAAAGCAGATTCGGCGCGCAGCCTGCCAGACGGCAGGAGGAAGAAAGGGAAATCGGACGGTTTCCGGGGATTTTAATTTCTGCCGCAGCCAACACAGGCTTTTAAGGAAGAAACTGGAATCAGACGGCTTCTGAAAAACAGGTTAAGAAACGAGGCGCGCCTGACGATATATATGATAAGGTAATGGATAAGGTCTGTTATGTACAGAACGTTTGCCGGATCGCTGCAAAACGTTTGAAAGCCCATACGCTGTTTATGGAACGTGCAGTATGCGTGAGGAGAGTTGGGATTTTGCAATGATCTGGAGAGACAGGAAAGGGGATACCCGATGGTAAGAGGTTTATACACAGCTTATACCGGAATGCGGAATGAGCAGAAAAGGCTTGATATCATATCAAACAACCTGGCAAATTCGACGACAGTCGGATATAAGGAAGAAAATGTAGTGAGCCGTGCGTTTAAAGATTTGATCGCTACGAAGATCCGCGATGGTTCTAACGCTTATGTAGACGAGCCGATTGGCAAGTTTAATCTGGGCGTGAAGATTGGCGAGACCTATATGGACTGGGGGCAGGGCTCTCTCCGTGAAACGGGGAATACATTTGATATTGCCATTCAGGGCGATGGGTTCTTTACCATGCGCGTCACCAATGCGAATGGAGAGAGCAGCACGAAATATACCAGATGCGGCACATTTAAGTGTACGGCGGACGGATATATCGTAGATGCGGACGGCAATCACCTGCAGGGCAGCGGAGGCGATTTGCAGATACCGACAGATGCCAACGATATTGTCATTAAGAAAGACGGTTCTGTTTTTGCAGACGGCGAGCTGGTCGATACGATCACTTTGACAGACTTTGAGGATTATGATTACCTTGAGTTATACGGCGATAATATGTATAATGCAGTAGAAGGAGCTGAGATAAAAGCTGCTACCGCTACAATGGAGCAGGGATTTACAGAGCAGTCTAACGTCAATGTGATCTCGGAAATGGTTTCTATGATTACGATCACCAGGGCGTACGAGGCAGGGCAGAAAATGATCCAGACGCAGGATACTCTGCTGAATGCTTCTGTAAATCAGGTTGGTAAAGTTTAATTTGCAGGTTAGTCTTTTGCATGGCAAGGCAGAGGGCGGTTAGGAGAAGAGAGAATATGATGCGTTCACTGTGGACGGCTGCTTCCGGGATGAAATCCCAGCAGACCAATATGGATACAATATCTAACAATCTGGCGAATATTAATACAACCGGATATAAGAAAGAACGGACAGAATTTCAGTCCCTGCTATATCAGACGATACAGCAGAAGACGACCGACAATGAAGGGAATCCAAAGCCGATTGGCGCACAGGTTGGGTTAGGCGTGAAGGTTTCTGCTATCTCTACTGAATTTGAGCAGGGTGAGATGACAGCCAGTACCGGCGATTTTGACTTTGCGATCAATGGCAATGGCTTTTTTATGGTACAGATGCCTGATGGGAGCACGGGATATACGCGAAACGGTAATTTTGTGATGGCGATCAATGATTCCGGCGGAGTTACCCTGACAACAGCAGATGGTTATTCTGTATTAGACAGCCAGGGAAGAGAGATCACGTTTGATGCGAATACAGATACGCAGCAGTTATTCTTTGACAACTATGGGAGGATTTATTACAAGACGGCGGCGAGCACGAGCCAGTATACAGGATTCCGCATCGGCGCAGCACAGTTTAACAATCCATCCGGTCTGTTAAAGATTGGAGACAGCTATTACTCTGAATCAGCCGCCTCCGGAGAGGCAAGGGTTGAGGGGGAAGACGCTGCACTGCGTGAGAGCGTGATCAAGAATGGATATTTAGAGGCGTCTTCTGTGCAGGCAGTTGATGAGATGGTTGACATGATCGTGACGCAACGCGCGTATGAGATGAATTCGAAAGCGATCATTGCATCAGATGAAATGCTGCAGCAGGCAAATAACCTTCGCTCATAATAGAGTGAAGAACAGAAAGGGAGCATGAGAGGAATATGAGTTCCATTTTAGATACGGCATCAATCTATGATACATATGCACAGTCAGTTTCTTCTTCTAATGCGTCTTCTTTGCAGGGAGCGTTGGCAAATGTAAATGGAGAGACAGAAGACGAGCAGCTGATGGAGGCATGTAAAGATTTTGAAGAATATTTTGTGCAAAAGATCATCGAGCAGGCAAAGACGTCGATTGTCGGCGAAAGCGAGGAGAGCCAGGGGGAATATATGAAATATTTCGGGGAGATCTTGAACCAGCAATATGCCAAGGCTGTTGTGGACAGCGGTTCTACCGGGCTTGCCCAGCAGTTATATGAATCAATGAAGCACAATTTGAATTTGTAATGTTACTAAAATATTTCCGGGCCACTGTATTTACAGTGGCTCTTTCTGTCTAAATGGAGGATAGCAATGGAGGAATTAGAAGGATACGTAGAGCGGATTACATTCCGGAATGAAGAGAACGGCTATACGGTACTTTACCTTACAAAACCGGCGAATGAAGGAGAAGAAGAGAAAGAGGAGTGCTGTGTGGGCTGTTTCTCTTATATTGCAGAGGGAGAATATCTGCATGTGTGTGGAAAACGGGTATTTCATAAAAATTATGGGCCGCAGATCCAGGTGGAACGATATGAAGAAAAGCAGCCGGGGGACGCCGCGGCAATGGAACGGTATCTCGGTTCCGGCGCCATCAGGGGGATTGGACCGGCGCTTTCTGCGAGGATCGTTCGGAGATTTGGGGAGGATACGTTTGCCATTATTGAGAGAGAACCAGAACGGCTTGCAGAAATCAAAGGGGTCAGCCAGAAAATGGCAATCAGTGTCGCAAAGCAGTTTGAAGAGAAACAACAGATGCGCAAGGCGATGATCTTTTTGCAGGGGTTTGGCATTTCGATGAATATGGCCGTCAAGATTTATAAATATTATCAGGATCAAATGTATGACGTGCTGCAGAGAAATCCATACCGTTTAGCCGAGGATATTGCCGGGATTGGCTTTAAGACTGCGGACAGTATTGCGAGAAGAGCGGGATTTTACATTGATTCGGAGTATCGCATCCGCGCAGGGCTTTTATATACGATGCAGCAGATCGGGGGGATGGGGCACTGTTATCTTCCGGAGGCTGAGCTGGTAAATATGGCGTCAGAGATGCTGGGGGTGTCGGGAGAGCTGGTTGGCAGGCAGCTGGAGCGGCTGATTCTGGATAAGGAGATTCTGGCACAGGAGACTGGCGGAGAGCGCCGGATGTATTCCAGCACATTATATTATATGGAAATGAACTGCGCCCGTATGCTGTTAGACTTAAATATTTCATATTCTGTGGATATAGGCCTGTTAGAAAAAAAGGTAGGCAGGATTCAGAAAAAGCAGGGGATTGCATTAGATGAGCGGCAGAAAAAGGCGGTATACCAGGCAATCAGGAATGGCGTGACGATCATTACCGGAGGCCCGGGAACAGGAAAAACAACGACGATCAATACTATCCTGCAGATTTTCGAGGAGGAAGGGCTTGATATTCTGCTGGCGGCTCCGACGGGAAGGGCGGCAAAGAGGATGTCGGAAACAACAGGATGGGAGGCGCAGACAATCCACCGCCTGCTGGAGATTAACGGCGGCGTGGACGATGAGGACAAAACGGGAATGCATTTTGAGAGAAACGAGACGCAGCCGCTGGAGGCGGATGTGATCATTGTTGATGAATTTTCCATGGTTGATATTTACCTGCTCTATGCGCTGTTAAAGGCAATCGTACCCGGCTGCCGCCTGATCATGGCGGGGGACGTCAATCAGCTTCCGTCTGTAGGACCGGGAAATGTGTTAAAAGACATGATCCAGGCGCAATTTTGCGATGTGGTCAGATTGAGCCAGGTCTTTAGACAGGCGGCAAAGAGCCAGATCGTTGTCAACGCCCACAGGATCAACGCCGGGCAGGAGATTATCCTGGACAATAAAAATCAGGATTTTTTCCATCTGGAACGGGATCATGTGCAGGATATTATCAATGTAGTGATTCAGCTTGTGATGAAGAATCTCCCGCCATATGTCGGCGCGACACCCTATGATATCCAGGTGCTGACGCCGATGCGCAAAGGGGAGCTGGGAGTGGATTCCCTGAACCGGATTTTACAGAATTATATCAATCCGCCATCTGAGGGCAAATGCGAAAGAGAATTTCACGGTGTCTTATTTAGGGAACGGGATAAGATCATGCAGATAAAAAATAATTACCAGATCAAATGGGTCAAGAAAAACCGTTTTGGCGATGTGCTGGAGGAAGGGACCGGGGTGTTTAACGGCGATACCGGCATGATAAGGCGAATCCTGGAACGGGAAGAGATCGTTGAAGTGGAGTATGAAGAGGGAAAACTGGCAGAATATGAATTTGATCAGATGGAAGAGATGGAGCTTGCGTATGCCATCACGATACATAAATCGCAGGGGAGCGAATATCCGGCGGTGGTATTGCCAATCCTGACCGGACCTAAGATGCTTTTGACGAGAAACCTCTTATATACGGCTGTCACCCGAGCAAAAAAATGTGTTACAATGGTCGGCAGCAGAGAAACGGTTTACCAGATGATCCGCAACGTACATGAGCAGAAGCGCTATTCTGGACTGTGTATGCGCTTGCAGGAGATGATGGAGGAAGATGCAGTTTAAAAAAATAGCCAGGATTGCGGATTTACTGTATCCGCGAAGATGCGTATTCTGTGATGGGCTGCTGCGCCCCGGGGAGGAATCCGTGTGCCGGAGATGCCATGGGAAAGGGGATTTTGTGGCAAACGGCTGCATGAAATGCGGGAAGCCGGCAGGGGAAGGCAAGGAATACTGTGCAGAATGCACGTCAAAAAAATGGAGTTTTGAGGCGGGAAGGTCGCTGTGGCTATATAATGATGCACTCAGGCAGTCTATGTTCCGCTATAAATACCAGGGGAGAAAAGAATACGGGGCTTATTATGCCAGGCAGCTCTACAGCCGCTTTGGAACGTGGATCTCTGCTATCAGGCCGGACGCTCTTTTGCCGGTTCCCATCCATGCAAACCGGTTCCGGAAGCGGGGATATAACCAGGCGGAGGTCATTGCCAG
>CANQCD010000123.1 GCA_947589455.1 uncultured Lachnospiraceae bacterium
TTCACAATCCCCGCCAGGTTTTTTCCAATGTCCACAACAGAGGACTGGTAATCCGATATGGAATACGTCGTAGAATATCCCCCCTGCGCCACCAGCGCACCACAGATAATGCACAGGCTGGCAATCTTGAGCTGTTTTACAGAAATCCCCTCTCTGTTGGCAAAAAGCAGCCAGAAAAACAGCACCGCCGCCATTACGCCGAGAATGATCAAATCCAGCCTTACCACGCGCAAAAGATACTGTTTCGTCTCATGATCTATTTTTGCTTTATCCAGACGCAGTATAAGCTGTCCTCCTGAGATTGGCACTTGCGAATAAATTCCCTCCGACGCTTCTGTATATTCTTCTTCCGTCTGCGCCTCCGGCAGTTCCTCAATCTGTTTTCCTGCCAGCTCGATCTGCTTTCCGTCCTTGCCGGATACGGCAATCCCCTCTATGTCGGGAGATAGCTGACAAGTCGATTCCAACAGCTCTTTAAGCCCGTAAAATTTTTCCAATGGTTTCCCAAAGCTTCGTGCATAGTCAATCTTGCTGACAAGCCCCGTCACTTCAAGCTGATTGGCGTGTACATATGTTTTTGTCATCATCTGCCTGTATGACATGATATTCAGTACAGAAGAGAATAACAGCATCGGTACACCAATCAATAAAATAATAACAGCCGCCTTGATTCGTTTAATCTTCATACGCCGCTCCTTTTCTTTTTTTCTGTTTTATTTTTCTGTTTTTATTTTTCATCTTCTAAAAGCTGCCATCTGGCAAGCTCATAAAACTTTCCCTTCTTTTCCATCAGTTCCTCGTAAGTTCCCTGCTCGACCACACTCCCTTTATCCATATAAATGATCCTGTCGCAGTCTAAGATCGTGGACAGGCGGTGTGCGATCACAATACGCGTCGCCTTGCGCTCGGCAAGCGTTTCAACGACTCTCTTCTGGGTAATATTGTCAAGCGCGCTCGTCGCCTCGTCAAACAAAAAAATATCCGGATCCATCGCCAGCGCTCTGGCAATCAGGATACGCTGCTTCTGACCGCCTGATATCCCGCCGCTCCCATCGCTGACCATCGTAAACATCCCCATCGGCATATTCCTGATATCCTCTGCGCAGCCAGCCATTTCAGCGACTTCCCACGCCTGATCCATCGTAAGCTGCGGCGCACAGAGTGCAATATTAGAATAGATGTCTCCCGAAAAAAGCATCCCATCCTGCAGCACGGTACCAATCCGCTTTCTCAAACTCTTTTTATTTAACTCTGCCATATCCCTGCCGTCAAAATAGACGGCGCCTTTATCTGGCTTTTCAAATCCAAGCAGCAGCCGGAACAGGGTAGACTTCCCACAGCCAGACGTCCCAGTAAGCGCCACATATTCCCCCGGTTCTACCGACAGCGTCAGATCGTGGAGGACGTCCTCCATATCGGGACGGTAACGGAAACAAACATGCTCCAGGCTTATGCGCCCTTCCAGACGCTCCACCGACTCCGCGGCCATTGCTGTCTCCGGCTTTTCTTTCAAAATCGGTTCGATCATTTTCAGCGCCGGTCCGACAAACGAAAGCTGCGTGATAATCTCTGACAGCTGCCCCATAGTCCCCGCCAGGAAGCCAAACGCCACCTGAAAGGCAATATACGTCGAAGCGCTTAGCTCATTTTGATACACTGTCCGGTAGATCAACAGAGTACCCGCAATAGAAATCACGGCATTGATCGCCTCTGCATACTTTACAATACGATTGGGCACCAGTTTCATCTTTTTCCGATATAGCTCCGCCCACTTCGAAAACGCCCTGATCTCCGCTCCATGCACCTTAATCGTGCCAACGGACTGGAACAGCTGATATACCAGGCCAGACAGCGAAGCCGAAAGCACATTGCTTTTCCGGTTTAACCGCACCATAAGCCAGCTGCTAAGCACAGAAAACAAAAGCATGACAGCCAAAATAAATATCGTCGGCAAAACCAGGCTTGCCGCCATAGAGCTTACCTGGATCAGATATCCAATGGAGAAAAATGCCGTCAGCGCCACCGGCACAACAGAACCAGTCAGGACATTACAGATATCTTCCACCATCATCACATGGCTGGTCAGCTCGCCGGAATCGTATTCTTTGAAAAAAGAAGACGGAAGGCGCAGGATCCGCTCCCATAGCCCCGCCTGCAGGCCGTTTTGCACCTTGTCTCCTATCCGGGCAATCCAAAAATCCCGAAACAGCTGGAATAACGCCGTTGATATCACGACCCCCAGTAAAAGCAGGATCACGTACGGCACATCCTGTATGCGCCCAGACGGGATCACAAAGTTAAAAATATATTCATTGACTTCCGGCAGGATCAATCCCAAAAGCATCATCAGCAAAGAGGTGACGATCAAATAGATATAATCCTGCACTGCCAGCAGCCCCGCCATATAACGGAGCAGGTCAAGCACAGACATCTGATTTTCCGGGAACGGACGGTAGAAGCAGATTGCCTCGCGCTCAAACTGCCGCTCATTCCCAGATTTTACTTTTGTCTTTTTGCCAATCGATTTGTCGTAATAATAAAGTCCCCCGAACTTTCCCGGTACAACGGCATGATATTCCCCATCCTCTCCTATGCAGAAAAGCGGCATAGAATCATTTTTCCACCATGCCCCGCTCAATTTGATGCGGCGGCTCATCACACCCGATCTTTCCAATACGTCCTGCAGCCGCTGTTCTTCTGGTACGTTGGGGGAAACCGCTACCTGCGGCAGCTTATAATATCTCAGGATCGTCTCCACCTCCGGCAAGAGCCCCTGGCTGCTGCGCCCCGAAAATAATTCATCATCCCGCCCTTCCAGCGTATCGTATAAATCCTGTACCGATCGCCTGTACAGTTTTTCATCTTTCTTACGTTTTTCTCTGAGAAATTCTTTGAAATCCTCCGTTTCCCTGCTCATCTCTCTACACTCCTCGCTATCTCCTGCCAGTTCTGCATCGCCTTTTTTACAGATGCAAAATCTGCTTTCCGCCGCTACCTGGATTCGCTTCCCTGCAGTTTCGCATATATGCCATTTTCTGCCATCAACGACCTGTGCGTCCCTCTCTCAACAACCTTTCCATGCTCCAATACAATGATCTGGTCAGCCCCCCGCACGGTTGACAGGCGGTGGGCAATGATAACGCATGTCATCTTCCTTCTTTTGACTGCGTCCATCACCAGTTTTTCTGTCGGAGGATCCAGCGCGCTGGTCGCCTCGTCTAAAATCAGCAGCGTCGGTTTTTTGATAAAAGCTCTGGCAATCTCCATCCTCTGGCGCTGTCCGCCCGAAAAATTCTTGCCGCCTTCCGTCATGACAAAATCCAGCCCATCGGCGCGCTGCATGATATCATAGTAGATCCCCGCATCTTTGCAGGCATCAATAATAACCTGTTCGTCTACACTGTCGTCCCAAAGCGTCAGGTTATCACGTATCGTCCCGCGGAACAATGCAATATTCTGGTTGACAATGCTGACGCTCTGCGTAAAGAGATACCGCTCAATCTCTAACCTCTCCTGCCCGTCAAAGAGAATCCTTCCGGAACGGATTGGATAAATCCCTGTGATCAGGTTGGCAAGCGTTGATTTTCCGCTCCCGCTGCCCCCGACAAACGCCACCATCTGCCCCGGCTCTACAGTCAGAGAAAAATCTTCGATAAAAGCCGGCTCCAGCTTTCCGTATGCAAAGCAGACGTTCTCAAAAACCAGTCTTCCGCTCAGGCGGCTTTCCGCCTCCTGTTCCACGAGCTTTTCTCCCATCTCTCCCGATACGTCCACCGGATAATTTAAAACGTCATCCAGACGTTCCATTTCTGCCGAAACCGTCTCTATTTCGCTGGCCGCTTCCACCGCCGCACTTACCGGAGATAAGAACTGAGACAAAAAGCCCTGAAACGCTAACAGAAAACCAATCGTCAGCTCGCCGTTTAATATCTGGAAAACTCCGATCAGCAAAACAGCGGCATTACAAAGATTCATCATTAATTCCGGCAGGAATTTTGTTATCATCATACTGTTCTGAAGCTGTGTCTTTGCATTATTATATTTTGTGAGATAACCTGTGATCTTTTCAAAATAGCCATTCTCAGCTCCGCTCGCTTTCACAGTCTCGATCATAGAGATTCCCGCCATCGCCGAACCGGTATATTTCCCCTCGTCACGCGAGATATTCCTGCTTGCATTCTGATTTTTGGCAGACAGGATCCGCAGGGCGACGATCTCTACCGCGACTGAAAGGAACGCAACCAGCGCCATCCACGGATTCAGCGACAGCAGTACCAGAAAATATAGCACCGCCATAACCACATTGATCAGCGTAGGGATCAGATCGTCAAAAAGCGTCTTTGTCACCGTATCATTGTCCATCTGCCTCCCGCTGATATCTCCCGGCGCCCTCTGCTGAAAGAAATCTACCGGCAGGCGGAGCGCATGCCACATAAAGTTCATATTCATCTCAAGCCCCATCATCTGCTTTGACCGCGTCAACAGCTTTGTAAACAGCACACGCAGCAAAAAAGTGCACACAAGCAGCGTTGCCATTGCAAGCGTGAGGTATTGCATCCATTCTTTGGCATAGGAGAGCACAACATAATCCATGAACACCCTCGCCATCGCAGGAGAAAGCAGTCCTGCCGCCGCGATCAAAAGCCCGCAGATGCACACAGCCGCCATCGCAGGCTTATATTTTCTGCTATAGCGCCCCAAAAAGTGCATTACGCTCTTTGGTTTCCCTTCCGGCTGAAAATCTTTTCCCGGCTTCATCACAAGAGTAATGCCTGTGTATGAGCTTTCAAATTCTTCCCACGAAACCTCGATCGTCCCGCTGGCAGGATCGTTGATGACCGCCCTGTCTTTTTTGAATCCAGTCAGCACGACAAAATGGTTGAAATTCCAATGGATGATGACAGGAAACTGTTCCAGCTGCCTGAGCCGTTCCGCCGTATATTTATATCCCGCCGCATCCATCCCATGATATCTCGCAGCTTTGATAATATTGCCCGCCTTGCTTCCATCCCTTGATACGCCGCAATCGCTCCGAAGCTCTTCCAGTGGAATATATCGTTTATAATATGCCAGAACCATTGCCAGGGAAGCAGCTCCGCATTCCAGCGCCTCCATCTGCAGGATGACAGGGACATGTATCCTCTTACCCATTCTTTTTCTCCTTTTCTATCTGCTGTCCGTATCTATTTAAAAGACCAGGCTGATCGGGCTGTCGTTCTCCACGATCACCTGAATGTCACAGACCGTTCCAACCTCCACGGAAAGAGAATTTCCCTTTTCATTCGACCACAAAAAAAGATTTTCTGAATTTTCATCCACCTGCACGCTGATACAAACTTCTACCGCGCTCTCATCCGGAAGCATATCTGCAACATATTCCAAATTCCCATAATATTTCTCCAGGCTGTCCTCTGTTACCGGGACAGTACCGATTGACGTAATATAACCCTCCATGTATCCATATTCTTCCCTTGACGCATGTGCCGGGGAAACCTGCGCTTCCATTCCCGCCTCCAGGCGTTTCGCCGTTTTAAGCGGAACATAGGCCACAATCTGGCGGTTATTCATATACTGGCTGTTGACCAGGATATTTGCGACTTCTTCCCCTGGCGATACCACCTGACCCGCCGCTGCGATGCTTTGAATCATACCGTCGCTGGAAGCCCGTATCACAGAACTCTCATCATACTGTTCATAAAGCTCTTCCCGTCTTTTTTTGTAATCTTTCTTTTTCTCTCCCTCCGCTGTTTTCATCTCATTCTCCAGCGACTGGATCTGCGACAGGATCGCCTCGTCCGGCATCGTCGCTATCACATCGCCTTTCTGTACGTTGTCCCCTGTCTGATACAGAACGTCCTGAATGACGCCCTGTTTATCCGATACCAGCGAAGAAACCCCGGATTTCGGGAACACGATCCCCTCGATCGCGATCGTGCTGCTGATATTGCCTTTAATCCCCCATACCAGCAGTGCGGCCAATAGCAGGATAAAAGCAGACAGACCAAGCCAGATGCGCGGCTTTACGATCTTGACCTGCTGGTCAAGCTGTTCCGGAGTCGCCATGCTGTTTAAGGCAGACTTTTGAAATAAATTACTCATCCGCTTTCACCTCCTGTACCTTAAAGCTTCCTTCTGACAGTACCTTATACTCAATATCCGACTGCAGTTTGCTTTCCTTAGAATATGTGATCTTCCCGCTTACGCCCTCATGTCCTTTCGTACTGGTCATCCAGTCCCTCATCTTCTCACCTGTCACCGCCCCGTCCTGCAGCGCTGCTAGCACCATGGCGGTCATGTCATATCCCTGGTAAGCAGAAGAACTGATCTCGTCTGCTTTTAAATGATAGTTCTGGCAGAAACGTTCTGCAAACTCTTTCTGTATTCCAGACGCTTTTACAGAATACGGTTCTGGAAACGCCGCGCCATCCATCCATTTCCCATACTCAGCCAGATAATCCGCCGAGTCCAGAGAATAGTCGCCCAATATCAGAAAATCTTTATCCCGCTGCTTAATATACTGGATCAGCCGGAAAATCCATTCCTTCTGTTCCAATGTTTCAATATAACGGCATATATACAATGTATCGACTCCCAGGCTCTTCCATTTTTCGTAAGTCACTTTTAGATCGCTCAATACTTCCGGACCGTTCTGCATATCTACAATCGCCAGCTCATCCGCCCTCGCCTGTTTGCAGAATCCTATCATCTCTTCCGTCTCAAACGTTGTCGCCGTATGGCTGCACA
>CANQCD010000124.1 GCA_947589455.1 uncultured Lachnospiraceae bacterium
CCCCAGCCCCTTCCATTTGCTGCGCAGTTTTCCATATGCCGTGAGCGGACTCTGCTTTGTCTTTCTGCCAATGGCAATCTCCGTCACCAGAAGCGTAAAGCCAAACGTCAGGGCAAGCAAAATATACACCACGAGGAAAACGCCCCCGCCGTCTCTTGCCGCAAGATAAGGAAAACGCCAGATATTTCCCAATCCTACCGCGCTGCCTGCCGCCGCAAGCACAAAACCAATCGAACCTTTAAACGTATTTCTTTTTGCTTTCTTTTCCATAATTGATTCCCTTTCAGATTTTTGCTTATTATTTTACTTGTTTTTCACATAAAATGCAATTCACAAAGCAATATTATTATCACAAATAGCGAATCCTCATTTCTCAGCAAATCATATTCCCTTCTGCGTAACCTTTTGATCGCCAAAATGAAAAAATCATGATTTTTTAAAAATTTTTCTTGCTATTCTTAATGATCTGCGCTATAATAGTATACGGTTTTCGGCGTGTGGCTCAGTTTGGTAGAGCGCTACGTTCGGGACGTAGAAGTCGCAAGTTCGAATCTTGTCACGCCGATTGCCAGGATACAAAAGCAAAGTTGCAGATATCTTGGCAGGGGCAGCCTTTAGAAACAACTTATATTTATATTTTATATAGTTGTTTTTAAAGGTCATTTTGTCATGTCAGCAGAAAATCAAGCGCGAACGCAGTGAGCATTTGATTTTACCTGACATGACAGTGACAGAATCAAATAGTGCGTCAGCACGACGCCTGCATCGCAGGCGGATTCTGGAACTTATTCCATGTCAACAGAAAATCAAGCACGAACGCAGTGAGCATTTGATTTTACCTGACATGAAAAGAACCGGCTCTGCGCATCGCAAAAGCCGATTCTTTCATGGCACGTTTACAAACTCTAAACAAATGCTTTCATCTCTTCCATGAAATCCTCTTCCGTCTTGACCAGCTTCTTTGCCGTATTGACGCTGTCTTCGTCTGCGCCGGTATATTTATTGATATACTCGGATACAGACTGGATCCCCATGTTGCAGCCATCCATCATGATCTTGGAAATCTTATGGGCGTCTGCGTTCATCAACATTTTAATTTCCGTGTCAACCCAGGAAAACATCTTTGCCATAGCAGACGGCTCTTCATCGTGTTTCCCATGCTCGCCCAACTGGGCGATAACTTCCTGCTCGATTTTCTCATGCTTATCCTTGTATCTGTCAAGGATACTCTCCAGCTTCTTGTCCTTGACAAACTCCTTCACCTGGCGGATACTCTTGCAGGCCATCTTGCAGCCAGAGCTGCATTCCTTTAAAAGACATACGCTATCATCTGACATTTCTGACTCCATTTCTGCAACGCCTACCCTCGCCACATATAAAGGCTCACCATTTGACTGCGGATACGCCTGTGCCTGAGGATACGTTGCCGGTTCTACGGTAATTGGTGAAAAACTGTCTCCTGTTTTTCTACTCATGCTGCGAGCCTCCTTTGCGGCTGAAAAAACTCCCTTCCAGCCCTTCCCTTCCATAATGATCTGGAATACTATTATTTATTTACCGTTTCCCTGAAAATCATGCAGAAAATTTAAAATTTTTCATTTTCCCCCGCACAGAAAAAATACGTATGCCATTCCAATCCACAGGGTAAGAAATCAGCGCATCAACATGATTTCTCACCCTGTCATATCCATTACAGACAATATCTTAGCAGATGCTTTTTAAAATCTCATCCAGTATTTCTTTTGCAACCTCTTCTTTTCCCATTTTAGGGAGCTCTCTCACCGACCCTTCCCGGATCAAGGTCACGACATTGGTATCTGTGCCAAAGCCAGCGCCCTCTACTTTTACGTTATTGGCCACGATCATATCAAGATTCTTTTCGCTTAGCTTGTTCTGCGAATGTTCGAGCATATTTTCCGTCTCCATCGAAAAACCGCACAGAAACTGTCCCTCTCTGCGATGCCCGCCCAGATACTTTAAAATATCCTTTGTTCGCTTCAGGGGGATCTCACTGTCCCCATCTGTCTTTTTCAGCTTTTCAGCGGCTGTTGTAACAGGCGTATAATCCGCCACTGCCGCTGCTTTTATAATAATATCCTGCTCTGTCGCCTCTGCTGTGACCGCATCAAACATCTCCTGCGCACTTTCCACCGATATCCTTTTTACAAAAGGCGGACAGGGGATATCTACCGGAACCGATACCAGCGTCACTTCCGCACCACGCTCCATCGCCGTCCTGGCAACCGCATATCCCATCTTTCCGGTAGAATAATTTGACAAAAAACGCACCGGATCGATTGCTTCCCTGGTCGGTCCCGCCGTGACTAATACTTTTTTCCCAGCAAAATCTTTTTCATAATGCAGTTCCTTTCGGATATAACTAAATAATGTTTCCTCTGACGGAAGTTTTCCCTCCCCTACATCCCTGCAGGCAAGAAGACCGACCTCCGGCTCTATGATCTGATATCCGTGCCGTTTTAACTTCGCTATATTTTCCTGCACAATGGAATCGCGATACATATTTGTATTCATAGCCGGGGCAACCAGCCTGGGGCAGGGACACGCCATCACAGTCGTCGTCAGCATGTCGTCGGCGATTCCGTTTGCAAGCTTCCCGATTACATTTGCCGAAGCCGGCGCGACCAGCACCAGATCCGCCTGTTTTGCCAACGCTACATGCTCCACGCTATACTGAAAATTTCTGTCAAACGTATCTATCAGGCATTTATTTCCCGTCAATGTCTCGAAAGTAATAGGATGGATAAAATTCGTCGCATTTTTTGTCATCAAAACATGGATCTGCGCATTCTGCTTAGAAAGCATACTCGCCAAACCCGCCATTTTATATGCGGCAATACTTCCGGTGACTCCCAACACAATCGTTTTTCCTGTAAACATAAGATTTATTCCTCCGGTGTAAGCTGTCATCTCTCAGCGCGCCATGCTGCAAAACATAATCTTATCTGGCGCAGACTTTTATTCCTCTGGTGTAAGCTGTCCATGCTCCTCATAGCGCGCCACACTGCGTATGTGATTTTTCTCATCCACGAACACGACATACGGCTTATGGCTCTTTGCCTCTCCCGGCGTCATCTCGCAGTACGCCATGATGATAATATGGTCTCCTGTCTGTACCATCCTTGCGGCGGCGCCGTTTAAGCAGATCATGCCGCTCCCCGGTTCTCCGGCGATCGTATAAGTCTCAAAACGGCTTCCATTTTCCACATCTACGATCTGCACTTTTTCATATTCATAAATATCTGCCGCTTCCATCAGCTCCGGATCCACAGTAATGCTTCCCACATAATTCAACTCTGCCTGCTTCACCACAGCGCGGTGGATTTTCCCTTTTAACATTGTTATCGTCATATTCAGCCTCCGTAAATAAAATTATCAATCAGCCTGGTCTTTCCGATATAGACAGCGACCGCTGCCAGAACCGGCCTGTCAATCTCCTTCACCGGCTCAAGCGTCTTCCAGTCCACAATCTCTACATAATCTATTTTTGCAAGCGGTTCCTCTCGGATCATTTCTGTGACAGCCTGTACCACTTTTCCCGCATCGCGCTCCCCTTTTTCTATCTGCTCTTTTCCTGCTGCCAGCGACCTTGATAAAACCAGAGCCGCCTGACGCTCCTGTCTGTTTAAATATGTGTTGCGCGAGCTTTTTGCCAACCCGTCCTCCTCGCGTATGATCGGACAGCCTACGATCTCAATGCCAAAATCGAGGTCTTCTGCCATATGACGGATCACTGCGAGCTGCTGCGCATCCTTCTGCCCAAAATACGCTCTGTCCGGCGTCACAATATGAAACAGCTTTGACACGACTGTGCAGACGCCCCGGAAATGAATCGGGCGAGATTTTCCGCAAAGCCCTCCGGTCAGCGTGCTCATGTCTACAAAAGAAGAAAAATCATCATGATACATTTCCTCCGGCTGCGGATGAAAGATCAGATTCGCCCCCGCCGCTTCGCAAAGCGCGGCGTCCCTTTCCAAATCTCTCGGATAGCTTGCCAAATCCTCCTTTGGCCCAAACTGCATCGGATTGACAAAGTCACTGACAACGACTCTGTCATTTTCCGCCACAGCGCGGTCAATCAGGCTTTTATGTCCCTCATGGAGATAGCCCATTGTCGGCACCAGCCCGACAGACAAGCCCTGTCTCCGCCACTCCCTTACCTGTTCGCGCACCTCTTTTTTTGTCTCAACAATCTTCATCATAATCTCCTGTTTCATCAATATAATTTTTACGTTACTGCTTTGCCGGATTTATCTGCTGTCGCGCCAGTCTGCCGGCCTATCAATATAATTTTTCAATCACTTCATCCTCGATCTGGTATGTGTGCTCTTCCGCCGGGAAAGTCCCTGCCTTTACTTCCTTTACATAATCCATAAACGCCTGCTTCATCATGTCCCCCGTTCTGGCAAACTGTTTGACAAACCTTGGCACATAATCTGTAAACATCCCCAGCATATCCTGATATACTAATACCTGTCCATCGCACTGGTTCCCCGCTCCAATGCCAATCGTTGGAATATCTAATCTATCTGTGATCACCGCCGCCAATTTGGCCGGCACACATTCCAAAACCACAGCGAACGCCCCTGCCTCCTGGACAGCCAGCGCATCCTGCAAAAGCTGTTTTGCCGCTTTCTCGCTCTTTCCCTGCACCTTATACCCTCCAAAGGCATTGATCGACTGCGGCGTCAGCCCAAGATGAGAAACAACAGGAATACCGGCTGCAGTGACTGCCTTGATCTGCGGCAATATCCTTTCCCCGCCCTCCAGCTTGACGGCGCCGGCACGCCCTTCTTTCATCAGGCGCCCTGCATTGACCACCGCGTCATACACTGACGCCTGATACGACAGAAACGGCATATCAATGACAACCAGCGCATTTTTTGCGCCTCTTGCCACCGCCGCCCCATGGTGGATCATATCCTCCATTGTCACAGAAATCGTATCTTCATATCCGAGGATCACATTTCCCAGAGAGTCGCCTACCAAAATGGAATCCACTCCGGCCTCGTCTACCAGCTTTGCCGTTGAATAATCGTAAGCTGTCAGCATAGTCAGCTTTTCTCCTCTGTCTTTTGCCTCCTGAAATGTAGCAACTGTTTTTTTCATAAATCCATCCTAAAGACAATGCCTGCCTTCCTTTTCCTTTCCGAATATCATAAAATCTGCTCTAACGCTCCATAATCCCTGTCCGGATTTTTCTGTCTTGCCACGGCGAGCAGTTCTCGTCCTATGCTGGAATAAATCTGTCGTATATTTTCTTCTGCCAGGACATTGAGATGTTTTTGCACCGTTTCCGCATCGCCTCGCTCAATCGGACCAGTCAATGCCTTCACCGGCCCGCTTTCCAGCACGGCGTTCACATTGCCGATTGCCAGCGGACGCAGCAGCTTTAACGCATCCTCCTGTGTAAAACCACAGTCTCCTAAAAGCCCGAGGCTGACCTGGAACAGACCGGCCACGTAATTGCTCGCAAACACAGCCGCCGCATGATATTTTATTTTATCGGCGCTGTCAATAATGTGTACCGTATGCCCCAATCCTTCAAAAAAAGGCTTCATAACCTGCAACGCCTGGCTGCCGCCCTCCATTGTAAGCTCTGCCGTATGAAATTGCTGATAGGAAGTAAACTTATCGCTGAACGCGTACATGGGATGGATCGAGCATCCGGCTGCGCCGGTTTCCTCAATTCCCGAAAATACATGAGATGACAACGAACCACTAAAATGACATATCATTTTTCCTGCTAACCTGTCCTTTGCAATGCAATCCCAAATTTGCGCTATCACTCCATCCGGCGTAGTGATAAAAAGGGTATCGCTTGCTTTAACAAGCGCATCCATCTGTTCAAATGCCTTTGTTTTTGTAAAATCTGCAGCAGTCTGGATACTCTCCCAGCTGCGGCTGTAAAATCCGGCTACAGAAAATTCCTGTCCCGCCGCCTTGCGTGAAATCCCTGCAAGGTATTTCCCCAGAGTGACTCCGACCTTTCCTGCGCCAATTATTCCAATTTTCAAATAACCACCTCAATTCCAAGGCGGCACATTATCATCCGATGCAGTTTCTTCCACAGAATACCGCTCATCATTATGCTTACCACACAATGAATAGGATTATAGCACAAACCAAAAAAAAATTCAATCATTTGTGCGCTTCCCTTACCTGAATTTTGTGTTTCCCCTGCCTGAATTTCCAAACAGATTCCGTATGCAAGATCAAACTCTACACCCCTCTTTGCAAAAATTTAGCAAAATTTTGCATTATCCAGACTGTCCGGCATTTTAACAAAATTAACAAAATTTTGCATTATCCAGGCTTGACAAATCGGTATCGCATTGAGTATAATTGTTTTAGTTAAGTGTCATACTTAATCTACATCATAAGTTCAAATAAAAATTTATTCAAATCGCCATATGATATGGCATCACAGTGTGTGAATTTTTTGAATGAAAGACAGAATAGAAGCCTGCGGAAGCAGGTTTTTATTTATTTTTATTTATGCAGAAATCCCCCTTTGGCGCCAGATACCTTTTACAATTCCGAACAAAAAGGCGACTCCTGCCATGATCTGCCCGCCGCAATATTCCTCCTACTCACACCACCCTGCGTACCGTTCGGTACACGGCGGTTCAATCAACTTAACAAGTAACACACCTTTCGGTGTAGTAGTCTAACATTGAG
>CANQCD010000125.1 GCA_947589455.1 uncultured Lachnospiraceae bacterium
TAATCTTTAAAACTGGTCACTTCTTCGGCGCCGACATCCAGATCGACCTCTTCGGCAAGGATTGTATTTCCCTCTTCCTTTGGCAGATAATCCTTGTTGGCATGGGTTACGACACTGCCGTCCGCAGCCAGCATAAACGCCTGCGTGCTCTCTTCATCGCTGATCTCATTTACCATCTCGACCAGCCTGTCAATCGTGATATCCGCTAAGATAACCGCCTGTTTCCCTCTGATTTTACACGGAGTGGCAATGCTGACGATCATCTGTCCCGTCGCAAAATCAACATACGGTTCTGTATATACTAACTCTCCCGCCGACATTGCCTCTTTCCACCAGCCTCTGGTCGTCGGATCGAGATCCAATTTGGAGTGATCCGCCGGAAGAACGCTTTTATCGTATTCAAAACAGGCGTAATACATCAGCGCATCTTCATTGAAACCTAGATTCTGTTCCAGATAATCCATGATCTTTTCATGATCCGTCGTATTCTGATATACCAGGCTGTTTTTCAAAATAGTAAGGATCCCCGCCTGCTTCTCCATCCACTCACTGATCGTATCCGCATTTTCCTTCGCATTGGAGCGCAGTTCTTCCTTGCTGTCCCTTGTCAGGAAATCATTGACCACAACACTTGTGGAAATCTGGGAAACGATAATGATCACCATGATGCAGACAGCCACAAAAACTGACACGCTTCCCTTTACCGTCCCTTTTCTCTTTCTTGCCATATGTCCATCCTCCGTTATGCAATAATTACTATAAACGAGTATAACATAAAGATATAAAAAAAGACAACTGCCATTCTGCCCTGTGGCTGTCAGCCGCGCCAATCTGCAAAAAGTCCTATCCCGGTATGCTGTCACGCAGGCACAGCGCCCCATATCCCTGGCGCACCGAGGGGACGCTCTCTCCCGGCAATGGCCTTGCGCCGCGCATCAGATATGCCTTGACTTTCTCCCCATACAGATATGCGTCATTTCCCCGGACAATCCCCCACTCCAGCATAAGCGCTGCACTTCCTGTCACAAAGGGCGCCGCCACGGAGGTCCCGGTCTGCGCATTATAGCCCCCTCCCGGCGAGGCGGTAATAATCCCAACGCCGGGCGCTACCAGAGTAGGCGCATGTCTTCCGTCCGCCGTATTTCCCCTGCCGGAAAAAGCTGCCACACTGTCGTTTAACGTATTATACGCGCCGACCGCGATCACCTTTTCCGCCGTAGACGGAATCGTTAGCGTCGTATCCGGCTGCGGATTGAAAAATCCCGTGGACTGTCCGGTCTCCTCTGCCGTCGGGAGCCAAAAACTAACGTCTCCCTCTACGATCTGTTTCGGAGACAGGATCACCCGCCACGTGCCGCTCTCGATAAACTCTTCCTTTGGGATCCATTCCAGAAAGATTTCCTGGCTGACTGTATAGGGATTCGGCGTCCCATAATATACCAGGATCTGATTATCCCCTACATTGTAGGAAACTGCTTTTCCCTCTTCCCTGACCACCTCAATCTTCTGGCCTCCCGGAGAGACGAGTGCAATATCAAATACATCCACATACTGTTTCCAGATCTGCAGTGAGATTCCACGCTCCCGCTCCCCTATGGCAAACGCCGCCTCCCGTTCCCCTTCCCGCAGGTTCACGCGGGTATGATGCCTGGCGTCTCCCTCGTTGCCGGAAGCGATCACGATCACGTTTTGCCAGACGCCATTTAAATCTCTGATATAGTTTTCAAAAAGCATCTGTCCATTATGCGCGCCCAGATTGGTGCCAAAGCTTAGATTGACGGCAACCGGTTTTTGCAGCGCCGATGCCTTCTGTATCACATAGTCCAGCCCCGCCATGACCTCTGTCGTTCCTGCAAAACGGTCTCCCCGCCTTCCCAACTTGACGACGATCAGATCGCTCTCAGTCGCAATCCCACGGTAACGGCTGCCCGCCGAGCCTCTCCCATTTCCCGCCGCAATCCCTGCGACCGCCGTGCCATGCCCGCTCCCACGGTCTGTCACCGGAACAAGTTCTAAGCTTTCCTTTCTGCTCTCTGCCTGCAGCGCCAGATTGAGGTCTTCCTTCGTATACTGCAGGCCAAATCCATAGCCTGCCGGGACTCTTCCCGTAGCGCTCCCCTCCTCCGCCGACTGATCCCACAGGAAAGCAATCCGGCTGCTCCCATCCTCCCTGCGGAATGTCGGATGAAAATAGTCGATCCCCGAATCGATTACCCCGACTAACACGCCGGAGCCGGACAGGTTCCGCCGCCCGCTCTCTTCTATTACACCCGACACAGGATTTTTCTGGACGCCGTTGATACAGGATGCATTCCTTCCATTTTCTGCTACAAAAAAAAGCCGTTTCGGCTTTTCCACAAAAATAATCTGCGGAAGAGCAGCAATCTGCTGCAGCTGCTCCTCCCGCACAGAAAGGATCGCATATTGATTTAACAAAACAGTGATCCCTGTCTCCGGATACCCCGCCAAAGCCTGCCGGATATCGCCGACATACCTGACGATCACCTGCCAACGCTTCTGCCCGCTGTCATAACCATAACCTAAGCCGCCCATCTGTCCCAGATTTTGGTCAGATACCTGCAACGCCAGATTTAACTCTGCATTTAGCTTTTCATTCTGTTCCATATTCTTTCCCTGTACTCAAATGAAAATATCACTATATTTTATGCAGGAAGGCGAGAGTTTAAACCAAGGCGCAGCTATTCCAAAGACTTTTTCCCGCCGTTCTCCCGCGGCTCCTGTCCCGCATAAAATTCAAATCCATTTTTTCAGTACCTCCAGGATTTTTGGGATCTCTACCGGCTTTGCCAGATGACCGTCCATCCCGGCATCAAAAGCGTCCTTAATATCATCGGCAAACGCATTTGCCGTCATTGCAATGATCGGAATCTTTTTCGCATCCTCCCTGTCTATCCGGCGGATGCAGCGCGTTGCCTCATAGCCATCCATAACCGGCATCTGGATATCCATAAAGATCAGGTCATAATAACCCGGCGGATTTTTTTCAACCAATTCTACCGCCTGCTGCCCGTTTTCCGCCTGATCTACACAGAGGTGGATGCTGGAAAGCAACTCCTGGGCAATCTCTCTGTTAATTTCATTATCCTCTGCCAAAAGGATCCTCTTGCCCTCGTAATCTGTCTGTTCCAGCTCTTCTAACTCCTCCGGTTTTCCCTGCGTCTCCTCTAGCAGTACCGATTTCAGGGCATAGACCAGGCGGGAACGAAAGAGCGGCTTTTCGATAAATGCCTGGACGCCGGCGTCCCTTGCCTGTGCTTCGATATCGCTCCAGTCATAAGCCGACAGGATAATAACAGGCACCTCACTTCCCGTCTTTTGCCGTATTTCCTGTGCTGTTTCCAAACCATCTTTCCCAGGCATCTTCCAGTCTAAGATCACAACGGCAAAGCCAGACTCTGTCTCATGCGCCTCTACCGTCCGCTCGACTGCCTCTTCTCCGCTTAACACCCATTCGGCTGACATTCCGATGCTCTCCAAAATTTCACAGGTGCCCGTGCAGGAATCCTGATCGTCATCCGCCACTAAAACATGCAGGTTTTGCAGTTCCTCAATATTCTCTGTCTCCATATCCTGCAGTTTTAGATGAACCTGTACTGTAAATTTTGACCCTTTGCCCGGCGTACTTTCTACCTCGATATCGCCTTCCATCATGCGCACAATATTCCGGGTGATCGACATTCCCAGCCCCGTCCCCTCAATATTCTGGCTGACAGAATCCTGAGAACGGCTAAACGGAGCAAAAATCGTCTTCATAAACTCTGCGTCCATCCCGATTCCCGTATCCTCGCACACAAACTCATAACATGCCATTCCCCTGATCCGCGACTCGCATTCCCGGATGGAAAATATGATCTTTCCCTCCTCCGGGGTAAACTTCACCGCATTGCCCAGAATATTCACAAAGATCTGGCGCAGCCGCAATGTGTCTCCGATCACGTCCTCATGTACAATATCGGAAATATGCACTTTCAAATGTTGTTTCTTGCTGTTTACCTGCGCCCGGATGATCGTCACAACACTTTCCACCAGATCCGCCATGCCAAACGGTTCCTCTGACAAAGTCACTTTCCCGCTCTCAATTTTAGACATATCAAGCACGTCATTGATCAGCGCCAGCAGATGGCGGCTGGAAATCGTAATCTTGTTCAGGCAGTCGGCAAGCCGCTCTCCATCATCCATATGCATCGCCGCGACGGCAGTCATTCCCATGATCGCATTCATCGGCGTGCGGATATCATGGGACATGCGGGCAAGAAATTCTGATTTTGCACGGTTTGCCGCTTCTGCCGCCTCCGATGCGCTCTTTAGCGCAAAGCGGATCTCCATTTCACGTTCCTTGACCGCTGTAACATCCTGTATGGCAAATAGCACGCGGACAGGGATTTCCTCTCTTCGCTGCAGGCACAAAACAGACATATTCTCCCAGCGTCTGCCATCCATTTCAATCTGATATTCATACTGCAGATACGGCACATGTTTGGCAAGCTTTTCCTGTACGGACTGTTTGGCGATCAAAATATCCATTCTTTCCCTGTCGCCGGCGTCCTCCACATATTTATCCTTAAGATAATCGATCAGGTCGGTGTAATTTCCCCTCCCTGGCGCGCCAATTTCCTGGCTGTCCAGATATTCATATGTATTATCTTCAAAATTCACCAGCGCAAAACGCGTAAACAGCTGCGGGATTGCTTCCACAATCTGGGAAATCTCCTGTTTTTCAGAGATCAGCTCCCTCTTTTGCAGCCGGTTCTTCATAAACAGATAAAAAACATAGACAGAAAACGCAATAAACAGTTTGATCTCCAATGCAATCCCCGCCGAATTTGCTTTCTGCGCCATCCCCTTTGTCAACTGGGACGGCAGACTCTGGAGAAGCAGCCAGTCGCCGCCTTTTAACGCGGTAATGTATGCGCTCCCCGCGCCGTTTACCCCTCTGTAATTAAAGCTGGTAGAGCTTCCCGACTTCAGGCTCCGCTCTAATTTTTCCCTGTCATTTTCGTATAACTTATGATTCTCCTGCAGATTTTGTAACAGGTTATCCGGTTTGTTCCCCTGTCCGGAATAAAAGATCACATCTCCATTGCGCTCCAACAGATACGTGCTGCCCTTTACCCCAAAATAATCCAGCACAAGATAGCGGTAAAAATTTTTTTCTTTTAATAAACCGCTCAACACACCGACAATCTTATCCTTATAATAAAACGGAGTATAGAAGATCACCAGCGTCTCATTTGTGATCCTGGAATTATGGACCACGCTCTTTCCGCTGTTTCCTTTCATCCCCTGTTGAAAATATTCCCTGTCAGACAGATCCGCCGTCCTTCCATCCGCTGTCAGATCCATCCCGTCTGCGGAAATAAACTCTACATAATCAAACTGGGAACGCGCCGCCATATCTTTTAGCATATCGGAGTCTACTTTTGGCTTCGTCACCAGGGAACCATATAAGTGAGCCAGCATTCTGATATTATCCTCCGACACATTCAGCAAGTCGTTGATCCTTGCCGCGGACTGGTCTGTAGCCGCCTTGATAAAGCTGTCATTCTGCTCGATCGCGCGCCCGCTGTTATCTTTCATAAAAGTGATAAAAGACATCGTAATAAACAGGAGCAGGGCACCAATAAATATAATCTGATAAATGACACTCTTACGTTTTTGATTCATAACAGCCTCCATATCTTTTTTACACAGTCAAAACCTGCATATCCCCTATTTTTTCAAACCGCTCCTTCCCTCATCCCCTGTCTTACAGGCATCTATCACAATAGACCTGTCTTTTACAAAACCAGCCAGCGCCCTGCCTCACTCCCCGGCGCTGCTATAGATCACCTTTCCTGTATTCCAAAGCTCCGCTGCCTTTGAAACAGCGCTTTTTCGTTCCTCTTCTGAACGGAAATCAATATTTACTGTCTGGCTGCCGCAGTCCATACACATGACGTAATAACTGCAGCCGCTCTCCTCCTCTAACAGCCCTGCTCCGCCACAGATTGGGCAGTCCTGCAGTTCTGGTCCATTCCAATGCTGCATCATGATATCCTCCCTTCTTAAACGGCTTGTCGCAAAAAGGCAATGAGAAAGCGGTCTGTGCCGTTTCTCATCCCGCCGCAAAAATAAAGCTGCGCTGTCTGTTTTTAATCAGAAACGAACGGCCGGTTTTTGCCCGCCCTGTTTTCCGTCAGCCTGCCATCTGCACAAGACGCTTTCTGAATAATTCATTTTCCTTACCGGAGCGGATGGAAATCCTGTAAAATTCCTCCGTAAGTCCCTTAAAATTTTCACACTTCCGTATCAAAAAACCCTGCTCTAACATCCTTTCATAAAGCCCCGGAGCCGTCTTTATCAAGATAAATCCAACGTCGGAGGCAAAAAAACGAATCCCTGCCCGCCGGAGCGCATCATACATCTTTTCTTTTTCCTGTTTTAGGAACGTTCTTGTTCTCTCGATATATTCCTCATCCTGCAAAGCCGCAGCCCCTGCCAACTGCGCCGGTACCGAAACGCTCCACTCCGGCTGCAATCTCCTCATCCGCCCAAGCAGCTCCTGGTCGCCGCACATGCAAAAGCCAAGCCGCAGCCCCTAAGAATGTCCTCTTCCGTAAGGTTCTTGTTTATAACGTTTCTCAGTCTTTGGCTTCCCGCCTCGGCGGCAAATGTAAGAGAGCTTTTGC
>CANQCD010000126.1 GCA_947589455.1 uncultured Lachnospiraceae bacterium
TTACCCGCCTGCCCGACAGGAGCAATTACTTTTGAGGAACGGGAAGCGCCGGCATACAACGAAGCTGCGGTAAAGGCAGTAAAGCAGAATAAAAGTGCGGAAAAACTGCCTTGCGGCTGCCCCGGCACGGCTTCAAAAGTAATTCACCGCGAAGAAACGCAGGCTGAAAATGTGACAGTCCACAGCCGCCTTTCTCAGTGGCCGGTACAAATCAAATTGGCTCCCATAAATGCGCCATATTTTAACAGCGCAAATTTGCTTATCGCCGCTGACTGCACCGCTTACGCTTATGGCAACTTCCACAATGATTTCATCAAAAACAGGATCACCCTGATCGGTTGCCCAAAACTTGATATGGTGGACTACGCCGAGAAATTAGCGCAGATTATCGCCGGAAACAACATTAAGAGCGTAACTGTTGTCCGAATGGAAGTACCCTGCTGCGGCGGCATCGAAAATGCGGTAAAGCAAGCGCTGCAAGCCAGTGGGAAGTTTATCCCATGGAGTGTTATAACTATTTCCACAGACGGTCAGATTATTGAATGATCAGAGGGGAACGGTCAACAAACCATTTAATATCAGAATAATACGGAAAGGCGCACCAGAAAACGGGCAATGCCTCTTGCATTGCCCGAAGCAGCCGTTTCACACATTTTCATGCACAAAAGCGGAAATCCCGATTATTTCTTATAAAACTATAACTTTTAAGCTATTGCGGCAAAGCGACAATTCCGATTATCTCTTATAAAACTATGATTTTTAAGCTATTACGGCAAAGCGACAATTCCGGTTATCTCTTGTAAAACTATGATTTTTAAGCTATTGTGGCAAAGCGACAATTCCGGTTATCTCTTGTAAAACTATGATTTTTAAACTATTACGGCAAAGCGACAATTCCGGTTATCTCTTATGAAAACAGATAATCCCTACTCTTATCCGGAAACTGGTTTGTCGGAGGCAGACAGGTATTTTCCCCACAGACATAATATGTCGTCTTGCCGTTTAAAATCGGGTACTCTGCCGTCTCTTCTCCCAACATCCGCACCTGCGCATTCAGAGGAATCCGAGTGATAACCCGATCTGCGCTGTCGCCTTCCGCAAGCACAACCGTCACCTTTAGCCCCGGATGACAAGAAAGAATAAGCGCTATCAAAAACATACTGTGCCCCGCCGGATAAATTGCAGCTTTTTCTGACAGAAAAGCAAGCTGTGCCCCTGCCTTTTGATGATATTTTTCTCTGTCCGTAATCTGGGACAGACGTACCAGGCAGTATGCCATGACAGAGTTGCCGCTCGGGAGTGCACCGTCATACGTTTCCTTTGGACGGGCAATCAATTCTTCATTTTCTGTCCCATACAAAAAATATCCATCGCCATCAGGATCTGCAAACTGACGCTCCGCTTCACCGCAAATCTCTTCCGCGCATTCAAGGTATTCTTCATTTCCCGTCACCTCATACAACGCAAGCTGCGCCGCGGCAAAATATGCATAATCTTCCAGAAAGCCTTTTGTCTTCCCTCTTTTTTTTCTGTAGCTTACGTACAGGCTGTCGTCCTCCATCATTTTCTCTTCCAGAAAGCAGTTTGCTTTCTTTGCGGCTGCGAGATATTCCTTTTCGCCGCTGCAGCGGTAGAGCATGGCAAATGCCCAGACAGCCAGCGCATTCCACGATGTCAGGATTTTATCATCCAACGCAAGGCTCCCTCTCGCCCCGCGATAGCGCCGCAGGCTTTCTGCTTCCTCTTGCATCTCATGGAAAATATCGTTTCCCTTTAACAGGTTTAAAATATTTTTCCCTTCAAAATTTCCCTGGGCAGTCACATCAAAATATGCACAGAATGCTTTTCCCTTTTCCTCGCCAAGCACAGAACAGATTTCCTGATATTCCCAGAGATAATATTTTCCTTCTTCTCCCTCGCTGTCCGCATCCTGCGCTGAATAGAACCCGCCTTCCCCCGATTTTAAATCACGCAGGATATACTTTGCCGTCTTTTTTGCAGTGTCCAAAAACAGCTTATCTCCAGACGCCTGGTAAGCGGCTGTGCACGCAAGGATCATCAGCGCATTATCGTACAACATCTTCTCAAAGTGCGGTATCAGATAAGAATTGTCTGTAGAATATCTGGAAAATCCATAACCTAACTGGTCAAAAATACCGCCGCGCCGCATTGCCTCTACCGTCCGGCAAACCATATCCATCGCCATTCCATCCTGATACACTTGCGAGTACAACGCTAAGAACCACAGATTATGCCCCAACGGAAATTTAGGCGCAGAGCCAAAGCCTCCATACCTCTCATCAAAACTTCTCTCCAGGATTTGAAACGCCTGCCCCGGCAGAGTCCTGTCTATCCCAGCGCTTTCCGCCCGATCCTCTCTGTTCAGGTTTAATTCCAGATATACTTTTTCTGCAGCGCCGGAAAGCGTGATCCGGTTCGTCTTCCATCTCTGCGCAATCTTCAGCAGGATTTCCTGGAACCCACGCATTCCCGGCCTTGCCTGTACTGGAAAATATGTCCCGGCAAAAAAAGGTTTCTTATCCGCCGTCATAAAAACACTGAGCGGCCAGCCGCCCCTGCCGGTGAAGGACTGGCATACTTCCATATACACACTATCAATATCCGGCCGTTCCTCACGGTCTACTTTAATACATATAAAATGTTTGTTGAGAATCGCGGCAATCTCCGGATTCTCAAAACTTTCCTTTGCCATCACATGACACCAATGGCAAGTGCTGTAACCGATGCTCAAGAAAACAGGCTTATCCTCTTCCCTTGCCTGCTCAAAGGCTTCCTCACACCAGGGATACCAATCCACCGGATTGTCTGCATGTTGCAGCAGATAAGGGCTGCTTTCATCTGTTAAATGATTGCTCATATTTATCTAACCTCTTTCTATCCATCATAATTTGTCTATTTTCCTTAGTATGAGCAATCCGATTTTAATCTACTCCTGTAAATTTTTTTTTTAAAAAATTACAATGAATCTTCCTCTTTCAACTCTGTAATCCTGATTTGACATTACCCCCTCTCTGTATTTTTTCTCCAATCTGCCACACACAGTATGAAAGTCTTTTGCCTCGCCCTATTTTATCTGTAATCTTCAGTAAAAGGGGCTGCTTCTTTTGTCTCGCCCTATTTTATCTGCAATCTTCAGTAAAAGGAGCTGTTTCTTTTATCTCGTCCTATTTTATCTGTAATCTCCAGGGTGAAATCCCCTTCAAAACTTACCCCGCCATTTGCAAAGGCAAAATACAGCGTCTGACTGTCGGCAAGCGCAAGGCTGGAAAGCGGAATTTCGATTCCCTCCGATGCAGAAAAGAACTCTTTGATCTCTTCTTTTTCAATATATGGCCAATATATATTTTCCGTATTGACTGTCCTGCTGATCATGCAGTTTAACGAACCGCTGACCCCCGCCGCGCTGATTTTCAGCACAGGCGACTGATATTTCGACCAGTCGACGCCTGTAATTGCAAAACATGCGCCCTGCTGGCTGACAACAAAATCGCATCCTTCTCCGCCTGCCACTTTTGAAGGATTCCACTCAGAATAAGCAATCTTCCCCTGCCAAGTCAAATCTGTCTTATCCGCCTCCGGCACATAGACGCCAGTGCTTTCTGCCAGCTCGCTCATCTCCTGATAAACGGCGGCCTCATCCGGATATCTCATGGAACATGTCGACCTGTTAAACACACCGTCTGTAGGAACGTCCCACAATACCGGACACATTCCATTTTTCAGCGCATATGTGCACAGCGTCTTGAGAAATAACGCCGTCCCTTCTTTTCGCGTTTTATTTTGCTGGTTGGATACGGCATATTCCCCGATCACAACAGGATATCCTTTATTTACAAATGCAATTTTTATCTTTGTGAGCTCCGCATACATAGCGGCAATCTCGTCCTCCGTCCCCCAGCTGTCCGCATATCCCCAGCTATTCTTCGGATCAGATACAAGGCAGTAAGGCGCCGGAGAATAATAATGGACAGAAAGCATTAAATGGTCTTTTATTGTATCCTGCGGCATATGGTATCGGCCGTCGCTTGTCATATCAATATCTGTGTTATAACCTGCGATCAAAAGATGGCGCTTTGCGTTATTGCCCCCGGTTCCGCGGACAATATCTACAAATGTCTGGTTGATCTCATTTGTCTTTTCGTATAATTGATCGTCTGTTGTAAAATATCCAGAGCCTTCATAATCATCTGTTGCATTCAGGCGTCTTCCCAGCTCTTCATTTGCAGATTCAAAAATCAGGTAATCGGAATATTCCGCAAACCGCTCTGCAATCTGCTGCCATATCGACTTGTATTTTATCATCGCCTGTTTCCGCTCTTCTTCATCCTTCGAACCAAAGTACGCCCACCATCCACTGTCAAAATGGATATTAATGATCGCATACATCTTCTCATTCAACACATAATTTAAAATCGTCTCTACACGGTCAAAATAAGCGTCGTCAATTGTATATTTCCCATCTGCAGACATCATGTTAGACCATGCTACCGGAATCCGCACAGAAGAAAAGCCCGCCTTATGCATCCCGGTGATCATCTCCTGTGTCGTGACCGGCGCACCCCACGCTGTCTCAAAATTGGAAACAGAGGAAGAATTGATCCATGTGCCGCAGGATTCCATTGTGTTTCCCAGATTAATGCCGCAGCCCATTTTATCTACCAGCCCAAATGCAGTGAGATCCTCGCGCATCACACCGTCATCTCTCGTAAGGATGCCATTGTGAGAATAATGCTCTTCCACCTCCACATCCGACGTTCTTTCAGGAGATGGCTTTCCTGTCGGACTTCCCGGTACAGCCGTTTCGCTCCCCGGAGATCCCGTTCCAGTTCCCGGTGCGGCTGTTCCACTCCCCGGTGCGGCTGTTCCACTCCCCGGTGCGGCTGTTCCAGTTCCCGGTGCGGCTGTTCCACTCGGCGCAGCTGTTCCACTCCCCGGCACAGCCGTTCCAATTCCCGGCGCGGCTGTTCCACTCCCCGGTGCAGCTGTTCCACTCCCCGGAGATGCCGTTTCATTTCCCGGCGCAGCTGTTCCACTCTCCGGCGCGACTGTTCCACTTCCTGGCGCAGCCGTTCCACTCCCCGGTGCAGCTGTTCCACTTCCTGGCGCAACTGTTGTGTTCCCCGGCGATGCCGTCCTTGTTTGAGTCGTCTCCTTCGGTGCTGCGGAAAACGGTTGTTTTGATTTCTTTGCTTTTACTTTTATTTTACATTTTAAAACCAGTTTTTTCGTCTTCTTCTTCAACCTGTAGCGCACTTTGCACTTCACAACAGCGGTACCTTTCTTTTTTGCTGTCACAACTCCTTTTTTCGACACTTTTATCTTGGAACTTGTTACAGAAAATCGTACCGATTTAATAACAACCCCTTTCCGCATTCTGGCCTTCAGCTTAAACTTCTCGCCCACTTGCAGAGTCTTTACAGTCTGCTTCAGATAGACGTCTTTTTTCCCACCAGCCTGTGCCGCCGGCAAATCTGTATTAGCAAGCAGCAAAGAGGCAATGAGAATCAGACTGATTTTTTGTTTTGTACACCTCATATGTCGTCCTCCTTCTTTTTAAAAACTTTATTTTACCCATTGATCCTTCCCTGATTATAACCCCAGCAAAACACAATGTGAAAACTGCTCCGCTTCAACCCCGCTTTTCAAAAACCGCACCCCTGCTGCAAATTTCTCATCGCACAAAATCACTCCGCCTCAACCCCGCTTTTCAAAAACCGCACCCTGCTGCAAATTTCTCATCACGCAAAATTACTCCGCCTCAGCTTCACTTTTTAAAAACAATCTCGGTAACGCCATCTTCCTCCAGACAAAACATCTCTTCATGCACCGGAGTATTTTGCAAAATTTCTCCTGCATTTAATTTTATGTATTTAACTGTGCCGTTTGCCAAAACATTTCCCTCGGTATCCATAATTTCAGATTTTACAGTAAAAAAATGAGGACTATCCTTGACAAGGATACCTTTTCCAATCAAATCGGTATCGTATGGCACCGGCTTGCGGTAATTTGTATCCAACTTCATCGTTACGCCCAACTGTTCCTCAGAAGATTGCTTTGCCCATAAGGCACGAAGCCCCATATCATCTAACATCGCTGTCACCAGACCGCCATGCACTCTCCCCGGATAGCTCTGATGTATGCTCTGGAAGCGGAATTTTGACATGACGCTCCCATCTTCCATATTGTAAAAAGGCGCTTTCACTCCGGCTTCATTATACAGTCCGCAGATAATACACTGACAGCTGTTTTTTTGTTTACTTATTACCTTCATGGTGTTACCCCCTTCTCTCCGTTTCTTATTTTTATATTCTGCAAAACCTTCATCTCTTCTGCCCGTCTTATGCAATCCGAACCAAATATGCACAAACAAAAACAGCATACCATGATAAATACAGGCAGACCCACATCAAATGACAAAAAATAACCTCCCACTTGCAACAATATAGATTCACCTGTATATGGGAGTTTGACAAAAGCAACAGGAATCACTATATACAAAAAAATTACTTATATAAAAAGAATACTAAAAATCAACGCAATTGTCCATACCACAAATTCACTCATTTTATGGAATCAACCTCCTGTTATGAAGTGACCGCTTGTCAAGAGTAAATTTTATCTTTTCAAGCTTTTTTCTCTCAACATCGTCACATTT
>CANQCD010000127.1 GCA_947589455.1 uncultured Lachnospiraceae bacterium
CTTCAGCCGCGGCAGGGAAAATTCAAATCCCTCTACCTGTTCCATATCCAAATCCGGTTTTGGCGCATCGATCATCTGGCATCCAATCTCTTCTCCTTCTATTAAAATGTCATGTTCCGTCAGATTCTGGATGTAGAGCCTTCCATTCTTCCATGCAAAATTTAACACGATCTTCGGCTTTGGCACGCCTTGTTCCACATAGACGCCCGCTTCAAAATCTTCACCGTGTTCAATCTGGATTTTCTCCATATCCTGCAGATAGATATTTCCATCGTCCATCCTTTCATAAGCTCCCTGGTTCCGGTTCTTTAAATCCCTGACAATCCTGCCGTCCTGTATCTCGATAATGCGATCGGCAAAAAACCGGGCGATCCGCTTTTCATGAGAAACCAATATGACCAGACACTCGCGGGAAATATTTTTTAAAATACTCATCGTGCGCAGCGTATTTTCTTCGTCCAGATTTCCTGTCGGCTCATCGGCAAGGATAATGCGCGGCGATTTTACCAGCGCCCTGGCAATCGACACCCTCTGCTGCTGCCCTCCGGAGAGCTGGGAGACAAGCTTCTTTTTATATTTGGAGATCTGAAGTTTTTCCAAAACATAGTCAACCCGCTCTTCCTTCTCCTCTTCAGAAATATCGTATGTATTTAACGCCAGCTTCACATTATATGCCACAGTATAATCCTGCAGAAGATAATAATTCTGAAAGACATATCCAAAATTATCATTGCGGATTTTCTCAATCTTTTTTGCATTGTATTCTGTCAGCGTCACATCGTTTACCACGATCTTTCCAGATTCAAATACATCCAGTCCGCCCAGCGTATTTAAAAGCGTTGTCTTGCCCGAACCGCTTTCTCCCAGGATGCAGACCATGCCGGTGTCTTCAAATTCCAGATTAATGCCATTCAGGACATGCAGCTCGTTTTTCTTTCCTCTGTTAAAATATTTCTCTAAATTCTGAATCCTTATCATGACACAATCCTCCTTTCCAGCAGCCGGTTAAATCCCGCCACAGCAAGGCAGCCAATCGTGACATTATATAATACAAATAGCAGATATGCCGTGACGCCGTAATAAATCATAAATCCTGAGATAAAGGAAACTCCCGCAGCCCAGAGACCCACCATGACGATTACCGCAGCCACCGTCGTCTCCAGAATGTACCGCAGAATTTCATACAGGCTGATCCGGTAAATAACCGACATCTGCAGCCCCAGGTTCTTCAATACGCGGTAATCTCCGATATGCACTCTTAACAGCGCCCGCAGAATCATAATGCCGACCGCAAAAAGAACGAACAAAATCCCCGCAGAAATCCCAATAAACATCAGCCGCTCTGATACTTTCGCCTCATCATATTCCCCAGAGCTGAGCCGGTATGTACTCACTGCCGTGTAGCCCATCTCTTCTAATTTTTTTATCACACTGTCCGTCTTTGTATAGTTTTTTATGTAGACAGACGCCTGCGCCGGTTTCCTGCAATAATATTTGTTGAAAAGCTCCTCCGGCACTTCCAGAAAACTTCCACTGTAATTGTTGAATATGTCCATTACATGACATGTAAGCTGCTTTTCTTCTGGATTTTTATCAATCTCTTTCAGCTCCTCCGGCGTACCAATCCGCATTGCATTATAGTTAAAATGAAACCTGGTCTGCCCTGGGAGCGCTTCTTCTACCTGCATATCGCCCATATCATAACGCATCGCATCTGGAACATAATTTATCGAAGCCCGCAAAACAGGATCCTCCGCATCGTATTCCAAATCGTCCCCGATCGTCAGGATAAACCGATTGCTCCCCAGATAACCGACCCTTATGTCATAATAATACTCCAGGATAACCTCGTCGCCCTCGGCAGACGCCGTCAACATCCTGCAAAAATCCCCATGAAAATAAATCTGCGCCGTCTCTTCTTTTAGTACGCCGACAACATGAAATTCATGAAAGTAATATTCATTTGATCCAAAAATACTGTCGCTGGTAAAATAAATTTTCATCGTCTTTCCCAGCTTGGATCGGTCTGCAGCGCCTACCACAATATCATAACGCTCTTTTGGTAAAGTCCCCGCTGACAAATCTTCCTCTGTGATACAGGTATCTGACCGCATAAATTTATCCTGTTTCAGAAACTCCGGCGTCCCTTCCTGTGAGGTAAGAGCGCCGCCGTCCTCTCTTTTTTCCTCTGTCAGCCCTTCCTCTTCCAGATTATTTCTCTCCTGGCCGTATCTGCCCATGGTTCCATATTTAAATTGATAGTCGTCTCCCTTTTTTACATAATAATTGACGTCATTGCAGTAATCATATTTATCCACCTGTACGACATTTCGGACATCTCTTAATTTTTCGACATCCTGATCTGTGATCTCCCCACCGTCCACATGGCGTACCGCCAGCCGGCTGTCATTTTTCTGCGTAAAAATGCTGCTATCATAAACTCTGGTATTCGTATCGTCCCTGCGCAGAAATAGCTGGCCAATCAACACAAATGACGCAATCGCCAAAAACATAAAAAAGATGCGGAATGATAACGCTCTGCCAAACTGCGTTTTCCGGTTTAATACGGCAAACCACCTGGCATTTCGCCTCTGCTTCCTGCACAGCCTCTTTTTTCCCTCTCTATATGCTTCCGGGGAGTTATCCTCTCGGGATTTTTCTGCGTCTTTCGCTTTGCCCTCCGGTCTTTCCTCGTCTCCCTCTCCGGCTTTCTCCGCGTCTTTCGCTTTGCCTTCCAGTCTTTCCTCATTTCCCTCTCCGGCTCTCTCCGCGTCTTTCGCTTTGCCTTCCGGTCTTTCCTCGTCTCCCTCTCCGGCTCTCTCCGCGTCTTTCGCTTTGCCCTCCGGTCTTTCCTCGTCTCCCTCTCTGGCTCTCTCTGCGTCTTTCGTTTTGCCCTCCGGTCTTTCCTCTCTGTCCTGCCCTTTCGCTGTCTCCCTTTGATTTTCATTCACGGTAACGTCTGCCACAACTTCTCCATCGTGCAGGCGAATCTTTCTTGTCACATAGGGCTCCGCCTGTTCATAATTATGCGTCACCATCAGTACCAGCTTTTCCTCGGAAAGCTCTTTTAACAGCCTGACAATCTCTGTTCCGGTGTTGCTGTCCAAATTTCCGGTCGGTTCATCTGCAACGATCACCATTGTATTTTTCGCCAGCGCCCTGGCAATCGACAAACGCTGTTTCTGTCCGCTCGAAAGCTCAGAAGCCCGCTGGGCTGCCATCTCTTTCAAACCGACTTTTTCCAGATATTGCAGCGCCGTTTCCTCTACATCTTCTTCCTCATCTCCCATGATCAACAATGCGCTGAGTACATTGTCTAACGCCGTATAATGCCCGATCAACTGATAATCCTGAAAAATAAATCCTATCTGTTCTCTCCGAAAATCTTCCCAGTCACTGTCGTCATATTGAAACGTAGGCTTCCCCTGGAAATACATCTCTCCCTCATCAAAAGTATCCACTCCGCTGATGAGATTGAGCAAAGTAGACTTCCCGCTTCCGCTCTCTCCGGTAATCGCAACAAATTCGCCCCGACAGAACTCCAGGTTCACCTTGCGCAATGCCTGCGTCACGGAAGTTTCCGTATAATAATACTTGCTGATGTTCTGTAACTGTATCATTTGACGGCCTCACTCCTTTCATGCCATAAAGCGCCTGTGCTCTTCCAACCGCCTTCTCCGTCCACAGTCCGGGCATAGCCCTTCCCGTCCATTTCGGCGGCACGCCCGATCAATGAAAAAAATCCCTGCAGGCACATGATTTCCCCATACGATCTGCACACTATTATAATAGCATATCAAAGCTTTATTCTAAGCACCCAATATTTGACATAAAATGCATTAAACCTCAAATCTATATCAAATTTTTCATGCATGATATCTGCAATTATTCCGGCTCTGCCGTACTTTTTACAAAACAGGCATAAGACAGGCTTCCGACCTCTGCTTCTCCCCAGTTTATTCCGGCTCTGCCGTACTTTCCACAGAACGGTCATAAGTCAGGCTTCCGGCCTTTCTCTTCCTGACATTATATTCATATTGTCCATTTACCGCCGCCCCATCTTCTGCACTGGCGGCAAAAGTAATCGTAAGAACATCCCCCTGTTTCTGCGTGACATTATAAAGCACTGCGCCGTCCCTGGCAAACGCCACATCATCTGCATTGCGCTGCCGAAAAAGTCCGGCGAGTTTTTCATTTCCGTCTTCCTGCGCAAAATAAACCCGCTTCTTCTCCGTATCATAGATAACAAACGTCTGAGACTTTGTCCCATTATATAGCAAAACAGCATACCGCCTCGGTTCTTGTTGTGAATCAAGCCACCACAAATCGCAGAAATATCCCCGGATATCTTCCAACTTTTTGCTGCCCTTGCGCGGCGATAAGATAACGGACTGGATTTCCGCTGTCCCGCTTCTGTCATTCTTTGTCGTGACAAGGATTTTTGTTGTCCCATCCTCTGCGTCCAACGTGTGCTCTTTTACTTCCCCGGCTTTCCCCGCCTCTGACGTACCGTTTTTGTATGCCTGGATCTCCTGTCGGGAAAGCTGTCTCTTCTCATATGTTTTTAATTTTTCATTCCATGCATAATATCCAGTCTTCTGCGCTAATGGCACTTCAAAAATATCTTTTGCCCCTTCCAGCAGATCAAAGTGCATAGACTCGCACCGACCCGTCCGATTTGTAATCGCATAAATCCCTTCGCCCGCCAGCGACATCCTCGTATCTTCTATATTGATCAGGCTATAAGAATACGTTTTGTAATCTTCCGCTTTCACTGCCTGTTCCGTCGTTCCCGCCGCACTCTCAAAATCTTTCTGGTTAAACTCAATCTGCTGCCCAAGCACAATCTCTTTGACAGAATCATTATTATAATCACTGATGCACAGCGCCATTCCCTCTGTAAAAACATATTCCGTCAGCCCAAGTCCACCCAGAAATTCCCCCACATCATACCGCGCCAATTCATTATCCATACTGTCATACATTACCAAATCAAAGCTGCCCCTGCAGAACTTATCTTCCTCTTTCCCCTTTGTCATCTCCAACTGGATAACCCGATCCAGGCCATCCGGCGAAGAGGATCTTGCCTTTGCTACGATCAGATTCTCTTTCTCGTCAAACAGCGGCTTTTCCGCCTCCGCAGTATCCCCTCTCCAGGTTCCCCCATCCCATGCCATGCGGATTGGCGCCAGAAAAAAGAAAATAATAACAGAAACTGATAACAGGAATACTGCGGAAAGTTTTTTTCTAGGCGTGTCCTTTTTTTGGTACATTAATCTTCTGGCTCTCTTTTCCGAATAACGCTCGCCCACACTGACAAGTGACAAAATAGACTTTGGCGTTTCTCTCTCCATGTTAAGCACTGTCTGAGCATACTGCTGCCGATCCTTCCACTGGCTGCCAGACAGCGTCTTGTCGTCCCGAGACATCTCCATGTCAATATTCCAGAGATAATAATAGAGCCACATCACCGGATTGAACCAGTGAACCGCCAATATCGCCAGCACAAACAGCCGCAGGACGCCGTCCCGCTTATGTTGTTCCATATGACGTAAAAGCAGCGGCAGATCCTTTGTGTGAAATCCTTTCGGCAGATATAATTTTCTACGGAATATCCCTGTCTGCACCGGCGCGTGCAGAAACGGCGTCTCATAAATATTTTCCCCTAAAAGCACAGCTTGTCCCAACACCCGGCGCAGCCTTGCCTGATATACTGCGGCTCCTAAAAAAACCATCGCTATGCCAAAAATCCACAGATACGTACACCCGCGGTACCCGGCTGAGACAGAGATCTTTTCCTCATACACTAATCTCCAGCTTGTCATAATTCCATTATTTCCCTGAATCGTCAATCCAATATTTGACAGAAACTGATGGAACATCCGGTTCCATGCAGGCGCCATGCAAAAAACACTGGACAGCGCCACGGGACAGACACTGCGCAGGTAAATCAGCCGCCATTCCCAGAGCATATGCCTTTTTTCCATATTCCTCATCAAAAAGCGGACGATCAGCACCAGTGGCAGCAGACATGCCGAAACAATCCCCATTGAAAATACAGTATAAAAAATACGGTATAATATATCCATAACAGTTTCCCCTCGTTCCAAAATAAAGTATATTCAAATAATCTATTCATTTATCATTCCGTTTATCATCAAATAAATATCCCACATTTGTTTTTGTCATCCTTACCCCACTGGCAGGATGACCGACTATGTGCGATTACGCTGCAAGAGATGTATAATTAATCTCTGCCCTGCACAAATTCACCAAGGGTGACCGGCTATGTGCGATTACGCCGCAAGAGACAGCCGCAGTTTTTCCGCCGCTGTCCCTTGCCTGTATCACTATTTATATTTGCTGTTACACTGGCTGTTTTCCAAACATTTCCAGATATTGTTTCGCCTGTTCCAGCGTGATCTGCAGCTTTTTCTGCAGCCGGGTAAGGATGTCGCTGTCAGATAACCCAAAATCATATCCGCTTTCAATAATGCCCTCTGCTTTTCCATCCACAAGACCTTCTGCACGACCCTCTGCCAGACCTTCCGCATGACCCTCTGCACGGCCTTCCGCCAGACACTCTTCCCGAATACTCATACCTAATCCGCTCATGGAATCGACCTCCTTCCAAAGTTCCTCATTTTTTGA
>CANQCD010000128.1 GCA_947589455.1 uncultured Lachnospiraceae bacterium
CACACGATCCGCTTATGTCCGACCGCCTTGCAGTATTTCGCCATCGCAGCCCCCATGTCTTCTGAACTTAAATAGCTGGAAAATAAATATCCCGAATCCTTCTCCAGTGTTTTCTCATAACATCCCTGCACGGCAAAAATCGGCTTGCATTCCTCTTTAAAATATGTAATCTCTGCATCGATCACCTCATAGTCCTGAAAACTGAACACCGCGGCCACCTGCGGGTCTTTGGCAAGACGTTTCGCCATTACCAGCCCCGTCTCATAATCGCCTCCGTCGTCATAATGTTTCCAGGAAACATCCACGCCCTCCGACGATTTTTCCTCTAACGCCATTTTCAAGCCTCTGACAAAATTCTCGTCTGCATAGACATAATCCTCTTTTCCCAGCAGGGCAATTTCATAAGATGTTTTTTCCTCCCTGTCTTTCTTCTCTGTGCAGCTGCACAACCCTAAAACCATAAAAAGCATAAGCCCTATCCATATTCTCTTTTTCATCGCTCAACGCCTTTCTTAACCGAATTTATTTTCTACTGTATCTTCAGATCGCCATTTCTTTTTGCGATTTCAACCTTCCGTCAGAATACCGCTTTAACTGACCTTTCCTTTGTTTCCTTTTAATTTCGCCTTTTTTCTGGCGCTGCCATTCCAGATTCCATGCTGGCTGCAATTATTGATCGTATTATTGATAATCCAATAAACCGTTCCTTTATCTACAATGGAAATGCCATTATTTTTTATTTGCTCTATTTTATTTTGAAAAACAGCGGATACGATCGCCTTTCCAGAAACGCTGATCCCATTTCCCTGACAGTCCGCGATCACATTTTTTCCAATGCCTTTCGTCTTTTTTTGTCCTATGCCAACCGTACCGCCCGTAATAGAAATAGCATGTGCTTTTACGCCGCTGAACTTATTTCCGCTCAGTGTTTCGACTTTCCCGCCAGACATAACAAATCCGTCATGTTTGACCTTCCGGATATGATTCCCCGTCACGTTATCTATTGCGGCATGACCCACCACAGAAATCCCATGCTTTTTCATATCGGTAATAGTATTGCCTGAAATCCTGTCTGTCGTCCCGCTGTCTACCATAATACCGTTTTGGGAAGAACCTCTGATTGTATTGTCTAACACTTTGATACCGGCTCCCTCCGTAATATGGATGCCAAAACGATAGGAGCCTGTTATCTTATTTTTGCTGATCACGATCTGTTCCATGCCGCCGCAGGTAATGGCCGTCGCGCTTTTTTCCCACTTCTTAGAACAGGCAAATGTATTGCCTGAAATCGTAATATTTCGATTGCGGTATTTGCCGTTTCCTGTATAATGATGCTGTCCAATGCCGCAGGGCATATCTATAATGGTATTATTTTTTACTGTCACCTGCTGGCACACCGTCCCATCTATCACAGAACCTTTTGCCCACGCCGCGCTCCTATCCGCCAGATTGCCCGGTCTGTTCGTCCATGCAGTCTCCAGCTGAATTGCCTCACTTGCATTTTTTTCACTGCCGTAACGGAATCCCTTCAAAGTGCATCCGCTGATACGTCCCTTTTTGATCCCTACAAATTCAATCAGGTGACAGGCATATGCATTTTTGACTGTACAGTTTTTCACCACAATATTCTTTGCATGGTCAAAGCGTAACACATCCGTAGATTCCTTTGCCTTGGCGATATTCCCGCCATCCCAGGTCCCGCCTTCCAGCGTAATATCGTGCGACATATTATAACCGCCTACTGCATCCATTTGCCCATTTTGATCAACATTATGAATAATTTCCCTGCCCAACATGCTGTCCATCCGATGGATCACCGCTCCGGACGCCATAATAATATGCGTATTAGAATATATATGCAACGGCGCCCTGTCTATATAATAATCTCCTTTCGGAAAATAAACAGTGCGCTGCCTCTTCGCCCCTTGTACAAGATTCAAAACACTCTGTATTTCTTCACGATCTGATTTCCGGTCGTTTCCATTTACCTCATAATCCGTCACTACATAATCATAGGCTGCTTCCGCCTTGACAGCTCCCGGGAGCAATATAGCCGCCGCCAGGCAGACAGCGGATACCGGCAGCCATAAATATAACGGCAAAGCCGCCTTTCTGACTGATTTTTCTTTCAATATATAATACCCTCCTATCCCTTTATCTGATCAGGCAACCAGCGAAACTTCCCATTACTCTGCCCCTTGGTACCCTCGGCACAACACACCGCAATTTTTGACCGTTCCACGATCACCTGTCCATATATTGCCTCAACCGGCAAAAAACGTCATTTCACCCGCAACAAACCTTAATATTTATGATTATAATATTTTATAACGGATAAATCAACAAAAAATTCTCCACCGTAATACAGATTCCCCGATAACTTGACAAAAGACTTCTTTTTCATGTAAATTGAAAAAAATGTCAAAAGAAAATGGAGATTGCCATGAAAAAGATTTATTGCATTGACACGCCAGAAAATAAGCAGTTCTTGACCAATATCAGAAATAACCTGCTGCAATTTGGACATAATTTCCCATCCGGCACAGGCTCTTCCTATTATTTGGGAAACGACGGCACCCCCTGGAAGAGACGGCCACGCGAGACATGGATCACCAGCAGAATGGCGCACGTTTACAGCATCGGATGCCTGCTGGGACAAAAAAGCTGTGAAAACCTGGCAGATGCTGCGCTGGCAGGTCTTTCCGGTGAACTTTACGACAAGGAAAACGGCGGCTGGTATTCGGGAATTACTGCGGAAGGAGACAGCCTGCCGGACAAGCAATGCTATGCACATGCTTTTGTTATTCTCGCCGCCTCCTCTGCCCTCCTCGCCAGACGCCCCCATGCAGAAGAACTGCTAAAAAAGGCGCTTGCCTTATATGACAAGCGTTTTTGGATGGAAGAAGAAGACCTTGCCTGCGATACCTGGAATACGGAATTTACGATCCTGGACGAATACCGCGGTCTGAATGCCAATATGCACACGGCGGAAGCTTTCTTATCTGTCGCCGACGCAACCGGCGAGGAAAAATACCGCACTCGTGCGGGCAGGATCATAAAACACGTGATTTCCTGGGCAACAGAAAACAACTGGAGGATTCCAGAACATTTTACAAAAGACTGGCTTCCTGATTTAGATTATAATAAAGAACATCCCGATGACCCATTCAAACCCTACGGTGCAACGCCGGGACACGCAATCGAATGGGCGCGGCTGATCACGCAATGGGCTGTTTCGACATATCAAGAGGACGCCGACACGGCGGCAGCCTATATCACGGCTGCCGAGAATCTATACCGCCGCGCAGTATCCGACGCATGGAAGGCAGACGGCAGCCCTGGCTTTGTCTATACGACCGACTGGACCGGAAAGCCGGTTGTCCACGACAGGATGCACTGGACGCTTGCCGAAGCCATCAATACCTCCGCTGTGTTATTCCGCATAACCGGCGAGGAAACCTATGCGGAACACTATATGGCATTTATGAAATATCTGGATGAGACAGTTCTGGATAAGCAAAACGGCTCCTGCTTCCACCAGTTAGATCAAAATAACCAGCCAACCGATACTGTCTGGCCAGGCAAGCCGGATATTTACCATGCATTCCAGGCTATGCTAATCCCCTACTGCAGCGCCGACAGATCAGTCGCGGCAGCCGTAGCACAAAATCCATCGTCTCTAAGATAATGGCGTGTTAAAAACTCTGGCTGCTTGCCAAAACCGGAAAAACGCCATGCCTGCCTGGCTAATATATCTTTTTTATTTCGCCGGTGATACCGTACTGTTTCTGAAAATTGCGCAGATCTCGTTCCTTGCTGATCAGGCACTCGCCATGAAATTGCCCGGTATGGATGTTTTGAAATCCCGCTGTCTGTTCACCGGTGCAGATAGACGCCAGGATTACCGGCTGGTAAACATCCCTGTCATATTCCTTTACTGGCTTTTTTCTCATAGCGATCACCTCGTTTTATAGATATTGGCACGGACGGTGCCTCTTTCTAATTATAGCTGGTATCAGGAAAAATACAAGCGCTAATCCGCATTCCAAGTGAATGGATTCAAAAAAGGAAAGCGCCACATCAATTGTAACTCTACATCCAAGTGAACAGGTGCAAAAAACGGCATTTGACGTTAAAATCAAGATAGGGTATAATGAGACGATGTTCATATAATGCAGATGTGAGTTTCATTTGCATGGATTGGAGGAAAAAATGGCAGAGAAAAAAAATATTTTAACTTATGAAGGATTGAAGGCATTAGAGGATGAACTGCAGGATTTAAAAGTTGTCAGGCGAAAAGAAGTCGCAATTAAGATTAAAGAAGCCAGAGAACAGGGCGATTTGTCCGAAAACGCAGAATATGATGCGGCAAAGGATGAACAGCGGGACATCGAACTGCGTATTGAAGAAATCGAAGGGATTTTAAAAAATGCCGAGGTGGTTGTCGAGGAGGACGTCGACGTCAATGTCATCAATGTCGGCTGCAAAGTACGTTTAAAAGATATTGAATTTGATGAGGAATTAGAATATAAGATTGTCGGCTCTACAGAGGCTGACTGCTTAAACGGAAAAATTTCCAATGAATCGCCGGTAGGCATGGCGTTGATCGGCTCACGGGCAGGCGACAAGATCCAGGTCGAATCAGAAACCGGCGAGATGATCGAATATGAAATTTTAGAGATTCAGAAATCTTCATTATAATAGCCATTCCGGGACGAATGGATTCGCATGATGAAAAATAAGCGCAACCGCGTGATTTTTTAACCTATAAATTAATAACAGAAGGGAGCTATCTACTGTGGCAGAGCAGAATAAAGCACAGAACGGGCAAGACGTCAATGCCCTTTTAAAGGTGAGACGAGAAAAATTAGAGAATTTGCAAAACGAGGGAAAGGATCCTTTTGTCATTACAAAGTATGATGTTTCCCACCATTCAGAAGAAATCAGGGAAAAATATGACGAACTGGAGGGAAAGGAAGTTACTGTTGCAGGACGTATGATGTTTAAACGCGTCATGGGCAAAGCCTCCTTTTGCAATATACAGGATCTGCAGGGCAAAATACAGGCCTATGTCGCAAGGGATTCGATCGGCGAGGACAGCTACAAAGACTTTAAGAAATACGATACCGGCGATATTTTAGGAATCCGCGGAACTGTTTTTACAACAAAAACAGGCGAAAAGTCAATTCATGCAGAAGAGGTCGTCCTCCTCTCTAAAAGTCTTCAGGTCCTTCCGGAAAAATTCCATGGGCTGACAGATACCGATACCCGATACCGCCAACGCTATGTTGACCTGATCATGAACGAAGAAGTAAAGGATACCTTTATCAAGCGATCCAAGGTCCTTAGCAGCATCCGCCGCTATCTTGACGGACAAGGCTTTATGGAAGTGGAAACTCCTATGTTAGTCTCTAATGCAGGCGGCGCTTCGGCAAGACCTTTTGAAACGCATTTTAATGCCTTAAATGAAGATCTGAAACTGCGCATCTCCCTGGAGCTTTACCTGAAACGCCTGATTGTAGGGGGCTTAGAGCGCGTCTATGAAATCGGCAGGGTATTCCGCAACGAGGGCTTAGACACCAGACACAATCCGGAATTTACCCTGATGGAACTGTATCAGGCATATACTGATTATCATGGGATGATGGATCTGACCGAAAACCTGTACCGGTTTGTTGCAAAAGAAGTGACCGGTTCGGAAATCCTTACTTATGGAGAGCACCAGATGGATCTGTCAAAACCATTTGAACGCATTACCATGGTAGAAGCTGTAAAGCGCTATGCCAATGTGGATTTTGACCAGATAGCGAACACAGAGGAGGCCAAAAAGATTGCTAAAGAACGCGGGATTGAATTTGAGGATCGCCATCAAAAGGGCGATATCTTAAACCTGTTCTTTGAAGAATATGTAGAAGAACATCTCATCCAGCCGACCTTTGTCATGGATCACCCGGTAGAAATTTCTCCGCTGACCAAGAAAAAACCGGACAATCCAGATTATGTAGAACGCTTTGAATTTTTTATGAATGGCTGGGAAATGGCAAACGCTTATTCCGAGTTGAACGATCCGATTGACCAGAGAGAACGCTTTGAAGCACAGGAAAAGGCATTTGAAGCAGGCGACGATGAGGCGAACCATACGGACGAGGATTTCTTAAACGCCCTCAGTATCGGTATGCCGCCGACCGGAGGAATTGGATTTGGAATCGACCGCATGGTCATGATGATGACAGATTCACCGGCGATAAGGGATGTCCTGCTGTTCCCGACGATGAAGTTATTAGATAAGTAGAACTTGCGTAAAAGTCAGTAAAATCAATGGTTAGCGGACTTTGGTAGAAACGGAAAATTACGCCGATACGCCAATTTTACGCCAAATCATACAAGAAACAATGTAAAGTGTGTAGTGTTACAGATGAGTATTGTTTGTGCGAAGTGAAAAAGATATTGATTGAGAATACAAAAGGAATGGCGTGTGCCATTCCTTTTGTTGCAAGTACGTAAAGGTTATAAACCTAAAATATGTAAAGGGATTTCGTTGTAGAAATAATGATGTTGTATCATTTTAGTTGACAACTTATTCTCACGGATTTGGTGTATAATCAAGTAGAGAATAAGGAGG
>CANQCD010000129.1 GCA_947589455.1 uncultured Lachnospiraceae bacterium
CCATCAAAGCATCAGTTCCTCGGTGATTTATTTGAACAGCTTTTGAATAAAGGCTTTAAGCAGAATGAGGGACAATTTTTTACCCCGATGCCGATTACCCGTTTTATCTGGGATTGTTTGCCTGTTGAACGTATGGTGAGATCTGAACGAGGCGCCGTATACCCCAAAGTGATCGATTATGCGTGCGGCGCAGGTCATTTTTTGACTGAGGCGATAGAAGCGATCAATTACTTTGTACAGTCGGATGGGGATAATGCGTGGGTAAGAGATCATATTTATGGGATTGAAAAAGATTACCGTCTCGCCCGTGTGGCGAAAATCTCTCTGTTTATGAACGGCGCCGGCGAAGGAAACATTATCTTTGGCGACGGTCTGGAAAATACTCCTGACAAAGGGATTGAGAACGGCTCGTTTGATATTCTTGTAGCAAATCCGCCGTATTCTGTTAAGGATTTCAAACAGCATTTGCAGCTAAAGAATAACAGTTTTACACTTCTTGACCGCATCGGATTGAACGGCGGAGAGATAGAGACGCTGTTTGTAGAGCGAATCGGACAGCTTCTAAAGCCCCGGGGAATTGCCGCAGTGATCCTGCCGGGTTCCATACTTTCCAATGACAGCGCCAGTTACACCGGGGCGCGTGAGGAGTTTTTGAGGAATTTTTATATCCGCGCAGTCGTTGCCTTTGGATCTAAGACATTTGGAGCGACCGGGACAAATACAGTAGTTATGTTTCTCGAAAAATTCAACGAGCCGCCAAAGCAGGTTGCTCTGTCCGACGATTCTGTAGACGCCATCTTTAGCGGCGCCGAGCTTGCGGAATGGAGTGACAGGGAAATATTGGAAGCGTATATCGCACAAATTGAGGTCGGCGAGGACGTATACGGCGCGTTCCTGAACCAATGCTATTCTCTGGACGAACTGAACGATATTGATTATTTCAAAATGTATGTTGGCGCATTTGCGGATTCTGCAGATGCCAGGAACCTGCAGAAAACAAAGGCATATAAAAACAAAACTGCCGAAGAACAGGCGGCTGCATATCTTGGGAGATTTTATGAGTATGTCCGTCTGATCGAGAGGGAGAAACTGTTTTATTTCTCCCTGGTATATCGCCAGACAACAGTTATCATAACTGCTCCGGCAGATAATAAGGCGCAGAAAAGCTTTCTCGGATATGACTGGTCTAACCGCAAAGGCAATGAAGGGATCCAGATCATCAAGCCCGGCGGAAAAATGTATCATGACTCCGACCGCACGGCGGATGGCACTCTTGCAGATGCGATCAGGCAGTCGTTTTACGGAGCTGTTCCGTCTTTTACTGAGGAACAGCAGGAATGGGGGTCTGTTGTCAGCACAAAAGATATGCTTGACTTTTCTCGTGTTAGCTTTAATAAAGCTATGCGCTTGAAGGTTGAAAACGTAACCGGATTTACCAGCAAATATCCATTACTCGCGCTTGGCCGTATCTGCGATGTCACGATAGGCGGCACGCCGTCGCGGAGGAACCCGGAATATTTCACCGGTAAAAACCTGTGGGTATCGATAGCTGAGATGCAGGGACAGACAATAACCGATACAAAAGAAAAGATCACGGATGAGGCAATCGCTGCTTCTAATGTAAAACAGATACCGGCAGGAACAACATTGTTGAGTTTTAAGCTCAGTATTGGAAAAACGGCGATCGCTGGAACAGATTTGTATACGAATGAAGCGATTGCCGCATTGATTCCATTAGACCACAACAAAATACTTGACCGGTATCTTTATTATCTTTTCAAAGGAACCTGGATCGACCTTGGGAGAGTTGGCAGCAAAGCCTTTGGCAAGAGCCTAAATTCGACCTATCTGCGGGAAGAGGTAAAAATTCCCGTTCCGCCGATACTTGTTCAGCAGCAGATTGTCGATGCGTGCGCAAAAATTGACGCCGAATACGAAGCGGCTCGCACATCCATAGAATCCTGTCAGCAGAAAATAGAAGGACTGTTTGCCGGGTTAGACGCCGCTGCCAGCGGGATGGACAGACTAAGCCTCGCCGACCCTGACAGATTTGAGGTATCTATTGGGAAACGTGTCCTCAATAAGCAGCTTATGCCGGATGGGACCGTTCCGGTATACAGCGCCAATGTGATAGAACCATTTGGGTATATAGACAGGCTTTTGATTACTGATTTTTCTGCGCCATCTGTTCTTTGGGGGATTGATGGAGACTGGATGACAAACTACATCCCGGCGGATTCCGAGTTTTATCCTACCGATCATTGCGGTGTGCTGCGGTGCAAGACGCCGGAAGTGAACCCTCGATACATGGTTCATGTCCTTGAAGAGGCGGGGAAAAAGCTGGGATTTTCTCGGTCATACCGCGCGTCGATCGACCGGATTCAGGGGATTTCATTTGCCGTTCCTGATAGAGCCGCACAGGACGAGGCGATCGCCCGGATAGAAGAAATGGAAGAAAAAATCCGTGAAGCCGAAAGGACAATCGCAGCTTTCAATGGAAAGACAGCGGAAATTCTTGCTCAATTTCTTGATGGAGAGGAGTCCTCTATCGGGCGTACTGACGCCGAAGTTTCAGAGGATACGCGTTCTTTTGGTAAAATTTCATAAAAATTGATACAGTGGAGGATTATGATGAATAATACAAAAAAAGCCGGAAGATTATCATACTTTCTTTTCGCGTTATACTTCGCATTTTTTCTATGCAGCTGCAGTGGAGTGACAGAAACTGCAGATTATCACAATCCTGATGTTACCGGATCGGTACATCAAACGGATTCGAAGAAAAAACCGAAGACAGTTGCCTCCTTAAAGGACATACCGGATTATTCAGGAAATGCTTATGTCAATCTCAATGCGGGACAACCGGATTTTTCTGCAAAGGATAAAAAGAAGACAAAAGCATTTGAAACGTACAGTAAATTGGACTCTCTCGGCAGATGCGGAGCTGCCTGCGCCAATATCTGCCCGGAGATCATGCCCACGGAAGAAAGAGGGAGTATCGGCCAGGTAAAGCCAAGCGGATGGCACACCGTAAAATATCGTGATTTGATCGACGGCAATTATCTCTATAACCGCTGCCATCTGATTGGATATCAGCTTGCGGGAGAAAATGCCAATGAAAAGAATCTGATTACCGGAACCCGATACTTAAATGTGGAAGGGATGCTTCCGTTTGAAGATCTGGTTGCAGAATATGTAAAAAAGACCGGAAATCATGTATTATACCGTGTGACGCCTGTATTTCAGGGAAAAAATCTTGTGGCTTCCGGCGTGGAGATGGAGGCATGGTCGGTGGAAGACAGCGGCTCCGGCGTTTGCTTTCATGTATATTGCTATAACGTGCAGCCCGGCATTGTGATTGACTATGCAAGCGGAGAGAGCAAAGAGGCGGCAGGGGACGCTGCGCCTGAAAAGAAAACTGCGCGGGAACGGAAAAGCGATGATGGTCAAAAGGATAGGAAACATTCTTCGGAGGCGCTTTCGGGTGAGGAGATTGTAACGGACTATGTGCTCAATACCAATACAAAACGAATCCATCTGCCGACGTGTTTCAGTGTCAGCGATACGAAAGAACAAAACAGAAAAACATGTAAGGCGAGTATCCGTGAATTGAAAGAGAAAGGTTATACGCCCTGCGGAAACTGCCTTGCGTCATACCGGGATTAGCAAGGCTGGCATCCCGTATATATCGCAATAAAGAGAAAGGAAAAGTGATGAAATGAAAAATAAAATTTTGATATGCGTTATTGTTTTTGTACTTGCAATGATAAGTAGTTCTTGCAGTAATAAATGGGAGAGTCATAACATTGATCCAGGGACAAGTTTAAAAGAGGATCCTAAAGATGGTTCTAAAGAGGATTCTAAGGATGATGTCAAAGAGGATCCTGAGGATACAGAAAAATATTTTGCAGAGAAATATTCCATTTACCGGAATCCGATTGATCAATATTTTTGGTCTAAGATTTATTCCTGGGATGCATCGCAAACAGAGATTAGAAAGGCGCAAAAGGCATACAAAAAAGCATGGAAAACAGAATACCGAAATATGATGAAATGGATGAAAAAGAAGTGTGTCTATGATGAGGATAAAAAGAACATCAGGTTATTAGAAAAGAAAATTGCAGCTCAGATAGAGATTGAGAAAAAAGTGATGGAAACAGAATTGATAAATGCATATAAGACAGATCCGCATTCTGACCAGGTTCAAAATAGTATTTCAAGAATTTCCCTGTTGGGACATGGGACGCAGGAGCGATTGGCTCAGAGTGAGGGGGAGTTATACAGGGATGTGTGTATGCGGATTTTAAATTTACACGGGGGAGAAGGCGGATATCAGTTTAAATTCCGTGAAAGTGACTAAGGAAAGGGAGTTTACGTCTCCGTTTGGCCGGTTAAATGATAAGCCCAAAATCGTTTTGACAGAACATATAGAAAAGTGTATAATGGTTGAAATGTGTGTATATTGGGTTATTGCGGAGAATTTTAGGCAGAAGGGACGGAGCAGATATGGCAAAATATTCCAGGCAGGATATCTTAAACCTGATCGAAGAAGAAGACATTGAATTTATCCGCTTACAATTCACAGGAATTGACGGCAATCTGAAAAACATGGCGGCGACGATTGACCAGATTGATAAAATCTTAGATGGCAGATGTAAGTTTGACTGTGCTGCGATCGATGGTTTTCGCGGCGAAGGCTACGAGGAGCTGTTTTTAGTTCCCGATCTGAATACATTTGTGATTTTTCCGTGGCGTCCGCAGAATGGTAAGGTTGCCCGTTTTTTATGTGACGTGGTAAAACCGGACGGGACTCCGTTTGAGGGGGACAGCAGATATATCCTCCGGCGGACGTTAAAGCAGGCAAAGGACATGGGATACACGTTAGACGTCGCTGTAAAAAATGAATTTTTCCTGTTCGACTTGGGGGAAAACGGAGAGCCGACCAATCATACAAGTGAGAAGGGCGGCTATTTTGATATCGGTCCGACAGACTGGGGGGAAAATACCAGGAGGGATATCGTCCTGTATCTGGCGGATATGGGGATTGTCTCAGAATCCTCCTATCACTCCGATGAGGCGGCGCAGCACGCGCTCGACCTGCGCTATGTGGATGCGCTGGCGATGGCGGATAACGTAGTGACGACGCGGCTGGTGGTGCGCACTGTGGCGAGGCGCCATGGCGTGCACGGCACTTTTATGCCAAAACCGGTGGAAAACGAAAAAGGTTCCGGTTCGCATTATACATTTTCTCTGTGCCGGGATGGAAAAAACATCTTTACGGACAGAAGCGATCCCCTGGGGGTCAGCACAGAAGGATATCAGTTTATGGCGGGGATTTTAAAACACATCACAGGGATGACGCTTGTCAACAATCCAATCGTAAATTCCTATAAAAGACTGATCCCGGGATATTTAGCGCCAGTCTCTGTCGGATGGTCTTCCACAAACAGCAGTCCGCTGATCCGTCTGACCTCGATTGGCGGGGACGGCGCAAGGATTGTCCTGCGCAGCCCGGACGGCGCCTCAAATCCTTATCTGGTGATCGCGGCATGTCTTGCCGCGGGGCTTGAAGGAATCCGGGAGGGGCTTGAGCCGCCTGTCGCGATGGATAAGATGGCGGAGGGCGAGCCGCTGGAAGAAAAACTGCCGCGCACGCTGCACGAGGCAGTATCGCAGTTTAAGAAAGATACTTTCCTGCACGATGTACTGGGAAAACATATTTCCGGACATTTGATCTTGAGCAAGGACAGGGAATGGAACGAGTATTGCAAGCAGGTGACAACATGGGAAAAGAACCGGTATCTGGGAACAGTATAAGACCGGTATTTTTTCCAGCGGAAACGGCGCCGGAAAAAATAAATGAGAGCATTACAGACATTAAGGAGGAGATTTCTGCATGGCAGATATCATTATAGCTTTCCCAAAACTGGATGATGCCAAAAATCTGAAAAAACTTCTGATGCGTAATGGTTATGACGTCAACCTGGTTTGCGACAGCGGTACCCAGATCATGGATGCAGTCAACCGGCTGGACGGCGGGATTGTTATCTGTGGACATCGCTTTTCTGACATGCATTATATTGAAATTAATGATTATCTTCCAAAAGGATTTCAGATGTTATTGCTGGCAACATCGGGCAAACTTGCGGAATGTGATACCAGGAATCTGGTATCGCTGGCAATGCCTTTTAAGGCGCAGGATTTAATAAGCACGCTGGAAATGATGCTGGTGCAGTACCGCCGGTGGAAAAAAAAGCAGAAGGCCAGACCGAAGGCAAGATCGGAGAGCGAGCAGAAGATGATCGCGGCTGCAAAAGAGGTTTTGATGGATCGCAATCGGATGACAGAAGAAGAGGCACATCATTATATACAGAAATTAAGCATGGACAGCGCCACAAACCTTGTGGAAACAGCGTCGATGCTTTTAGAACTCAACGGAAAGGAATGGGATATAGAATTATGAGAGCGTTTCTTATTTTAGAAGACGGAACCGTTTTTGAGGGGAAACAAATCGGTGCAAAAAAAGAGATTATCAGTGAGATTGTATTTAATACATCTATGACCGG
>CANQCD010000130.1 GCA_947589455.1 uncultured Lachnospiraceae bacterium
CGGAAACGGCAGCTCCCCCCGGCGCGACAGGGAGCGCGGAACCAGCAGCCCCTCCCGGCGCGACAGAGAGCGCGGAGCCGACGGCTACTCCCGGCGCGACGGAAAGTGCGAAGCCGACGGCTTCTCCCGGCACATCAAAGGACGCCAAACAGAAACCGAAGAAGAAACTCCGTCATGGATGGTACAAAAATTCCCATGGAAAGAAAAAATATTTTGTCAAAGGAAACTATGTGACAGGACTTAAAAAAATCGGTTCTAAAACGTATTTTTTCAAAAAGAACGGATTCCTTGCGCGCAACTGCTGGTGCAGGCAGGGGAAAAAAGTGTACCGCACAGGAAAAAACGGCGCGATCCTCAAGAAGAAATGGCTGACGTTAAAGAAGAAAAAATATCACCTTGGGGAAAAAGGCGCCCGCGCTTCCGGCGTAAAAAAGATCGGACAGAAACGGTATTATTTTGCGCAAAACGGCGTGCTCAAGACCGGGACGGCAAAAGTCGGGAACACACGTTATTATATGAATGAAAAAGGCATACTGGAAGCGATCCAGAAAAAATCTGCATATTACTATGCCAATGGGAAAAAGATGGGTGCAGTAGAGGCGGAAGATTACAAAACGCTGCTCACAGCGCGAAAGATTGTCGCAGATATCACAAAACCGAGTATGAGCAAGCCGGAAAAACTGAAAATCTGTTTTAACTGGGTGATCAAAAAACCATATCTGACCCACAGGAAGTTTAGGAACACCAAAGGATGGCCCGCCCTGTACGCCAATGACCATTTCATACGCGGCCGCGGCGACTGTCATGCAGACGGTTCCGCCTTTGCCTATCTGGCGCGTGCGATCGGTTATACGGATGTATATGTCTGCAATGACAGCAACGGAGTGACAAGCAGGGGGCATTGCTGGACGGAGATCCATGGCAAAGTCTATGATCCGCTCTTTGCGGAAGCCAAGGATTATAATAAGTATTATGGCGCCAATTATAGCTCCTATTCTTCCAGGCCAATCCTGCATATCAAAATTGCATGATCCTATCATGCGCAGCCTGCGGCTTTCTGCCGCGGCAAAAACAATATAAAACGGGAGGAAAAAGAATATGCATAACAATAACATGCTTTCGGCAGTCCTGTGCATAACGGTGGCGGGGTTATTAGCTGGCGGCGCAGGTACAGCCAAAATGCAGGCTGCCAGCCCGGCTGCAATAGGGATGGCATCTCCATCGGAGGGGAAAAATGCTCCGGCTGGCCGTTTTGCAGGCGATTCATCGGCGGTTTTCCCGACGATAGCAGGCGGCGATTCATCAGCGGTTTTCCCGACGGTAGCAGGTGGCGATTCATCAGCGGTTTCCCCGACGGCAGCGCCAGGCGGCGATTCATCGGCGGTTTCTCCGACGGCAGCGCCGGGCGGCGATTCATCAGCAGCTTCCCCGACGGCGGCGCCGGATGGCAATCCACCCACCGCTTCCCCGAAAAGCAGCGCTTCGCCTGCGGCACGCCCGACAGCCTCGCCGGCAAAAAAGGATAAGATTGTCCTGAAAAAGAAAAAGGGCGGCTATTCCTGTTACAAAAACGGGAAACGTGTCCGGAGCAGATGGATGACGGTCAAAGGGAATCGATATTATTTTGCCAAAAATGGGTTTGCTGTGACTTTGAGCACAAAGATCAAGGGGACATATTATATCTTTGACCGAAACGGCAAGCTGATGCGTCCCTCTTCTACAAAGGTACTGGCGATTGGAAAGAAAAAGTATCAGGTAACGCCCTCTGGCAAAGCAAAAAAAGGCTGGTCAAAGGACAAAAAACATTATTTTGATAATAAAGGGGAGATCATCACAGGGATTCGAGTGTTAAAGGGATCGTTTTACGCTTTTTCCCGCACTGGGACATACAATGCGGCAAAGACGAAAAAGCTCCGTCAGGCGGCAAAATATAAAAAGGATTTTTCCGCCCTGAAAAAATTGATCGGGGAACCTCAAAAGGCAAAATACTATTCCGGGAGCTGTTATGGAGACGGCTCTGACGGCGTTTTATCTTATAAAGGGTTTACCGTGTATACATTTAAGGCAAAAAACGGCAAAGAAACCTTTTTGAGTATCAAAGGATAGGGAAATGGAGGAAAGATTGATGAAAAAGAGAAACTTGTCAAAAGCAAAATGCATCATCCTGCTGGCCGCATCTCTTGCGGCGGGAGCTGTCCTCCCGCCGGCGCCCACCGCTTCCCCGGCGGTTCAGGCCGCTTCTTCCCAGAGGCAGGAAATAGAGAAAAACGTTAATTCGATATTAAAAAAGCAAGTCGGCAAAAAAGACTCCAAGAAGGTAAAACTAAAAAAACTCTTTACCTATATGCAGAAGAAATATAAATTTACCGGCATATATAAGTCCGACTATTTTAAAAAGTGGGTCAAAACAAAAAATTATACAGGCTGGGAAAAGGATTTTGCACTGGAGATGTACGCCGACAAGACAGGGAGCTGTTTCCACTATGCGGCGGCCTACGCCTACCTGGCAAAGGGGGCGACGCAGTATAACGTCCGTATCGTGACCGGCAAGACGAATGGATTCAACCAAAAGCTGCAGGATCATGCATGGGTTGAGATACAGATCAACAAAAAATGGTATATCTTCGATCCCAACATGGATCAATTTGCGGCAAAATCTTCTGGCAAATATTATAGAAAAAACAAAAATGACGCAACGATCAAAAAAGTGTACCATGGTTATAAAAATGCAAAATACATAACGGTAACTTGATAGGAGGAAAAGGATGGTATTTAGCTCTCTCGTGTTTTTAAGCGTTTTTTTGCCGGCCGTGTTTCTTCTGTGCCGGCTTCTCCCATCCATTCCTGCCAAAAACATTTTGCTGCTGGCTGCAAGCCTTATGTTCTATGCATATGGGGAACCTGTCTATGTGTTGCTGATGGTTCTGACGGCGTTTTTTAATTACCTCTTCGCCCTTTTTATCCAGCGTTATCCGCACAGGAAAAAGGTGTTTGTGGTGATTGCTGTGCTGGAAAATCTCGGAGTGCTGGGGGTGTTTAAGTATACGGCTTTTCTCGTGGGGATCGTAAACAGCTGCACAGGGCTGGCTGTCCCCGCGCCCGCCATTACCCTTCCGATCGGTATTTCCTTTTTTACCTTTCAGGCAATGTCCTATGTCCTTGACGTCTATCGCGGCGATGTGCGCGCGCAGAAAAACTTTTTTCGCATTCTGTTATACATTTCCTTTTTCCCACAGTTGATTGCCGGACCGATCGTAAAGTATCATGATGTGGAAAAAGAACTGTCTGACCGCAGGCAGACGGCTTCGGGGACGGCAAGGGGCATCCGGCGTTTTATCGCAGGGCTTGGGAAAAAGGTCTTGATCGCCAATTATATGGGGGCGGTCGCGGACGCCTTGTTTGGCGCGGCTCCGGGGGATATCAATATCTTAACGGCATGGATGGGCGCCGCCTCGTATATGCTTCAGATTTATTTTGATTTTAGCGGTTACAGTGATATGGCGATCGGACTGGGATGGATGTTTGGCTTTCATTTTAAAGAAAACTTCCGCTATCCTTATACATCCACTTCAATCCGGGAGTTTTGGCGCAGGTGGCATATCTCTCTGTCCGGATGGTTCCGGGAATATTTGTATATTCCTCTCGGCGGGAACCGCAAAGGGCGGGTTCGCACCTGTATCAATAAGATAACAGTATTCGCCTGTACAGGGATTTGGCATGGGGCAAATGTGACGTTTTTGTTCTGGGGATTATATCATGGATTCTTTCTGATGCTCGAAGAATATGTGCCCTTTTTCCGGAAAGAAAAAAAGGGGATTCGGGCATTTTTGGGACATTTCTATGTAGTCCTTGTCGTTCTCGTCGGATTTGTATTTTTCCGTGCGGACACTATGGAACAGGGCGTTTTCTGGCTGCGGGAAATGGTTTCCGGATTCCATTTTGAAGATTCGTCTATGCGCCTGTGCCTCTCGCTGCTGACGCCGCTTCACATTGCCGTTTTCTTTGCGGGCATAGCGCTGTCCGCGCCGATTAAGCTGGCGGCGGAAAAAACGGTTTTGAGAAAAGCGTCCTGGGCGTTTTCCCTGCTGGTTCTCCTCGTTTGCATTATGAACCTGGCAGGCAATACCTATAATCCTTTTATTTATTTTCGGTTTTGAGAGACGGGACTATGACGTAATAGTTAAAAGACCTTGGAGAGGGTCCCTAAAAACTACTACTATATAATACGAGGAGATTAAATTGAGAAAGTTTTATCCTATCTATATTTTTGCTTTTTTTGCTGTCTGCCTTATCCCATCGGCAGGTCTGTTCTTTGGCGGGGGCGGGGATACCGCTGAGAGCCAGGATGTGGCGGAAATGCCGTCCCTCGCCGCAGATGGACGGTTTAATGAAAAGATACTCAGCGATGCCGGGACGTATTTTGAAGACCACTTTGCCTTTCGCAGCGAGTGGGTAACGGCGTATTCTTTCCTCGCAGATAAAATATTTGGCGTCTCTGCACAGGACGGCGTCATTGTGGGCACAGACGGCTGGCTGTATTACAAAGATTCTCTGGACGATTACCAGGGGGCGGATCAGATGACCGACCGCCAGCTCTTTGACCTTGCCCATTCTCTGGCAATGGTTCAGCAGTACGCTTCGGAAAACAGCGTTGATTTTGCATTTGCCGTCGCTCCGAATAAAAATTCTCTGTATGGCGGGCATATGCCGTATTACTACCGGGGATTTCGCACAGAGGGCGGCAACCTGCAGCGCCTGACGCCATATCTAAAAGAAGAGGGCGTCAACTACGTAGATCTATACGGTCTGCTGCGAAGCCAGGATGAAGTGCTTTACCATGTCCGCGATTCCCACTGGAATAACAAGGGGGCGGCCATGGCGGCGGACGCTATATTGACCAGTCTTGGAAAAAAACACGCCTCTTATGAGGGAAGAGATTATCAGATTCGCCGGGATTATGAGGGGGATTTAGATGGAATGCTCTGCCCAGCCGCTGTAAAAAAAGAAGACGAGGTTTATTATGATCCACTTCCGTCCTTTACTTATGTAAAAGAGGTAGAGAGTAATTTTGCTCCGAAGATTTATACGGAAAATACTTCTGCCGCCGGAAGCCTGGTGATGTACCGGGATTCTTTTGGGAATGCATTGCTGCCTTTTATGGCGGAGGCATATGGCGATTCCTATTTTTCCAGGGCAGTCCCCTACCAGCTCACGGATCTGTTTTCCTGCAATGCAGATACGATGGTGATCGAGCGGGCGGAGCGTTTTTTGCCGGAGATGGCGGCGCAGGCTCCTATGATGGCGGCTCCGATTGCCTCCTCTGACATTCCGGCGGATGCGGAATTTTCAGAGGATATCATACAAAATCTCAGTGTTTCCGATCAGGGCGCTTTTACCAGGATTACCGGGGAACTGCCCAAAAAGCTTTTGCATACACGGTCTAAAATCTATATACGGGTAAACGGGCTCGTAGACTACGAAGCGTTCCCGGTTGCCCTGGCGGATGGAACAGAGGGCTTTCAGCTCCTGGTGGCGACGGAAACGCTGGAACAAAAGAAAAATTCGTTCTGTGCATATCTGTCAGAATAAGATGTGCGGCAGTTTAAAAATAATCGATACAGATCATGGCGAAGGAGTATAGCGCAGAGCATGTGCAGCCTGAAAATAATCGATACAGATCATGGCGAAGGAGTATAGCGCAGAGTATGTGCAGCCTGAAAAAATAATCAATAAAAAATACAGGAGGGTAACGATGAAGAAAAAACATCTCATAATTTTAATGTCCGCCCTGTTTGCAGCCTCATCGCTGTTAGGCGGGTGCGGGAACAAAGACGCAGGGACTTCCGAGTCCCTGCACAGCAGCGAATCGCAGAACGCCAAAACATCGCCGCAGGAGCAGACTCCGGCGGAGGAGACGCCGGCGGGGACGTCGGAAAGCCAGGATGCAGACCAGACAAAGAGGTATTCGCTGACCAATCTGATTCTCCGCAAAAACCCGAAAAAGGATGCCAAAAAATTAGACATCCTGCCGATTGGCACGGAGGTGACAGTGATTGAGGCAAACGGGGAATGGGATAAGGTAACATGCGGGGAGCAGACAGGATATGTCCTGGCAGACTGCCTTACCGCAGACAAAGCCCAGGCTGATAACGCCAAAAAGAAAGCGGAGGCCGAGCAACAGGCGAAGGCCGCAGCCGACGCGGCCGCAAAAGGAGCGTCCGGAGACGACGCAGGAAAAAACAGTCAGACCGACACCGAGAACAGTGGCAAAAAGGGCAAAAAAAAGATAGTGAGCAGAGAAGATTATCCGGATTGTGACGGCAGCGGCCACGGCTATGCAGAGATCACATATTCTGACGGCAGCACAGATATTATAGAGTATTAGCCTTTGCCGCATACGGAGTTTGAACACAAAAAAGGCGCATGGTTTCCAATTTACTGTTCCATGCGCCGTTACGCTGTTATTTTGATATTAAATTGTTTTGCCAATTATGCTAACTGCATAACC
>CANQCD010000131.1 GCA_947589455.1 uncultured Lachnospiraceae bacterium
CCGCCGGAGCAGACCACGGCGACCGAACCTGCCACGACGCCAGATCGTCCTGATTATGCGCCAGCTTATAAAGGGTTTCAGGATGGCAACCCAATCCTAACGAACAGCTTTGCCTGCGATCCGGCGGCAATGGAGTACAACGGCCGGGTATATGTCTATATGACGAACGATACCCAGCAATATGAAGCGGGCAACAGGGAGGAGGAAAATACTTACGGCAGCATCAACAGCCTGCATATTGTTTCTTCCGACGATCTGGTGAATTGGACTGACCATGGAACCTTTCAGATTACCGGAGAAGACGGAGTCTGTACGTGGGCAAACTGCTGCTGGGCGCCCAGCGCCGTCCACAAGACGGTAGACGGAGAAGAGAAGTTTTATATTTACTTTACCAATGGCGGATGGACGATGGGCGTAGTGGAAGCAGACAGCCCAACAGGACCGTTCCGCGATATCAAGGGGAAAGAGCTTTATATGTCCGGGCAGGATGGGGACAAAAATGCCTCTGCTCTGGATCCGGCGGTATTTATTGATGATGACGGCTCTGCCTATATCACGTACGGATGCACAAACAATGGGGCGCGGATCAGGAAACTGAATGATGATATGATGAGTTTTGACGGATCGCCGATTCAGATTGACGCGCCTTATATGAACGAGGCAAGCTGGCTGAATAAGATCAATGGGAAGTATTATTATTCTTATTGTACGGACTGGGAAAAACGATCGGAGGAATATTCCGGTTTAGGTCTCTGCGCCATTGCCTATATGACGGCGGATCGCCCGGAAGGACCATACACTTATGTCGGTGAAGTCCTTCCAAACTGCGGCGATGTATTTGGCGTATTCGGGAATAATCACCACAGTATTTTGCAGATCAATGGCGAGTGGTATATCTTTTATCAGACAAGGACTTTGGAGACAGCCATGGGCATTGACCTGGGATACCGAAGCACTCATGTAAACAAGCTGACGGTGAATGAAGACGGAACATTGCAGAAAGTGCTGCAGGACAGAGCCGGCGTACCCCAGCTGTTCCCATTTGATCCTTATCAGGAGACGCCGGGGACGACGTCGGCAAACAATGGCGGTATGCAGGCAATCCATATCGGCGACGAGGGGAAATTTGTTGAGGAAGGCGCATATATGGAGGCGACAGTTTCTGATGATTATACGTATAGCTGGCTTAGCATACGGCAGGCTGACTTTGGGAGCGCTTCCCCCTCCCTGTTTGAAGCTGACTTAGAGAGTACCCCTGGCACAACCGCTTCCCTGCTTGTCTGCAGTGACAGCCTGGACGGTGAGAAGATCGTAGAGGCGGACGTCTCCTTTAATGAGGAGGGAAAAGCACATCTTTCCGTGCCGGTTGGCGCGATTACTGGCACGCACGATATTTATATTGAATTTGCAGGTTATGTCAGGGACTTTCAATCCTGGAAATTTGTACAATGACAGAGCGCTTCCATCCTGGAAATTTGTATAATGACAGAGCGCTTTCATCCTGGAAATTTGTACAATGACAGAGATTTTTGGCTTTTAGCGGCTTCTTTTGTATGTCACATTTTTTGCCTGATCTGGGAAGATGTGTTATACTAAAAAAATAGCAAACTGTAAAATGCTATAGCACAGCGATCGCGGGACGGCTGAAAAACAGCAGATGCTCGTGCTGATTGCTGAGGTGATCCTGGATGAAAGGAACGTTTCGCAAACGCTTAAAAATAGCCGAAAAAGAAAGGATGGATGTCAAATGAAATGTAACAGAAAAAAAATTTTAGCAAGAGTGTTAGCCTGTTCTCTTTTCCTGGGAGGACTTTCTGTGTGCGGCGCAATGCCGCAGCTGCCTGGGATGGACAGTACAGTCACAGTTGCCCAGGCGGCCACGGCAGGGCAGCGCAATGCGTTGTCCCAGGCAAAAAGTTATCTCAGGACGATGCCGTTTTCTAAGAAAGGACTGAAAAAGCAGCTGAAATTCGAGGGATATACAAACAGCGAGGCAAATTATGGAGTAAACCATTGTGGAGCAAACTGGAAGAAGCAGGCGGTAGCCAAGGCGAAGTCCTATCTCAAGACGATGAGCTTTTCCAGAGCCAGATTAAAACAACAGCTGATCTTTGAAGGATTTACTAAGGCGCAGGCAGAATATGGCGTAAAGAAAGCATACAAATAGTATTGGCAGGTGTTTGGAATGAACAGAGCGGCAAAGGCGGATCTTTTTTTGGAAAAGTTAAAGAAAGATTCTATGGAATATAAAAAACTGGAGACAACAGGCTGCCAGGCAGAAGAGAAGAAAAAGATCATCCGTTCCCTTATGAATCTCCGGATGCCGGGAAACCTGTCCGGGGATCTGTTGCGCCTGCAGGATGCTTATCTGCAGGAAGAACTGCAGGAAAAAGGGGTCGTAAGACTGGCAGATATTCCGACAGTCAGGGACGCTTTTGGCAATCAATCCCCTTATGCAGAAAAGGTATCGCTGTGGCAGGGGGATATTACCAGGCTGGAGATCGGTGCGATTGTAAATGCCGCCAATTCACAGATGCTGGGATGTTTTATTCCCTGCCACAGATGCATTGATAATGCCATTCACAGTGCGGCAGGGATGCAGCTTCGGGAAGAATGCAGCCAGATTATGCGTCAAAGGCGGCTGGCATATGGCAGAGCCTATGAAGAACCGACAGGCTCTGCTGTTTTGACGTCAGGATATAATCTTCCCTGCAGCTATGTGATTCACACAGTAGGACCGATCGTATACGGCGGGCTGGATGACAGGCTGTGTCAGGAACTGCGAAACTGCTATGAAAATGTGTTGCGCTGTTGTCAGGAACATCAGATCAAATCGGTTGCATTCTGCTGTATTTCAACGGGGGAATTTCATTTTCCAAATGAGAAGGCGGCACAGATCGCATGGGAATCGGTGGCCGCTTTTCTGGAAAAATATGGCGATTGTCTGGATCGGGTTATCTTTAATGTTTTTAAGGACAGCGACCGAAAGATTTATGAAAGGATTTTTCAGCCGGACTGAAAATAAAGTCGGATCAACGGTTATGATCCTGCCGTTTCAGGGCAGGAATTTAGAGTCTATCGTTTTTTGGAAAAACAGTTTGAGATGTTTCCTTGAATAGCTTTTGTCCAGGACTGCCAGATAGTTCTCCTCTGCCTTTTTGGCAGAATAGTCAGACAGCTTATATGTGGTGATTTTTCCCCCTTGTATCCAGTGAGTGATGAGGGGGATCATTTTTGCCTTTTGAACCGAGACGTCTCCGCCCGCATTTCGGCGCAGCGTTACTTTTGCCATGCCGCCGCAGAACTGGCGCATTACACCGACATATCGGTTACTGGTAGCGTTGACATAGTTTCCGATGGAGTAAAAGACCAACATTCTGTGTCCCTTTTTATCTTTCATCCATGTTACGGGCTGAATCACATGGGGATGGGTGCCGATCACTAAATCGACTCCCAGTTTCAGAAAATAGCGGCTCCATTTCTTTTGATTGTCGTCCGGTTCTGTCTGGTATTCGGTTCCCCAGTGGGGGCATACTACGATGAAATCTGCTTTCTTCTTTGCTTTTTTTACATCTGCTCTGACCTTATTTTCGGACAGGAGATTTACTGCGTAAGGCATATCTGCAGGCAGAGGGATTCCGTTGGTCCCATAGGTGTAGTTGAGGATGGCGATGCGGATTCCTTTTTTCTTCACATAGGTGATGCGAGAGGCTTTTTTCTCATTTGGATAGATTCCGGTAACTTTGGTCCGGGGATGATGCTTCTCCCAGTGATCCAGACAGGTGAGCAATCCGTCTTTTCCCCTGTCCATGGCGTGGTTGGTGGCATGGAGGACTACATCAAATCCAGCTTTTGCGATGGCGTCGCCTACCTGAAACCTTCCGTTAAAGGTGGGGTATCCGGTAATGCCATATTCTTCGCCGGCAAGGATAACTTCCTGATTGATCAGGGCGGCGTCTGATGATTGGATTTCTTTCTTGATATTGCGGAACAGATAATCGTAATTATAAGAACCGTCCCTCTGCCTCCCGCTGTTGCTCACTGGTACATGGAGCAGCACATCGCCGACCATGGAGAGGGTGACATTTTCTTTTTGGCTTTGGGGCGCGGCAGTGCGATCGGGCAAAGCAGTGTGATTGGCGTCGCCGGTATCAGCAGGGGCGTCGGGACTTTGGACTGGCGTGTTTTGGACGGCTGCAGTCTGTATGGATGGGCGGCTGTTATGGGAGCGGGACCACGCAAAGGCGCCGGCGGCTACTGCCAGAGCCAGCACGAGATTGCCAAATAGGACGAATTGTTTCTTTTTGCTGCCAGAGTTCTTTTTTCCTTTTGCCATTTTTCCCTCTTCTCCATTTCTGTAAAGATAAATCCACAGTATATCATTCTGGGAAAATTGTCAATGCCATAGAAAGTGCCTGCCAAAATGGTCTGGCATAACAAAAAATGAAAAATGGTATTGACAACTAATAAATGTTAGAATATACTAACTACCGTAAGGGGAATTAATATAACGAAAAAGGCGATCTGCGGAACAATCAAAAACTGTGTATCTCTGTGCAGCCTGTACACGGATGCACAGTTAGATGGAAGCTTTGCAAACGCCGAAACAACAATAAAAAGGTAGAGGAGGACGTCAATATGCCATTGTCTATGATAAATGCCGGGGAACCGTGCGTGATCAAAAGAGTGGGCGGCAGAGAGGAGACGAGAAGGTTTTTGGAAAATTTGGGATTTGTTTCCGGCGCCGGCGTTACTGTTGTGTCAAAGGTCAACGGTAACATGATAGTAAACATAAAGGATTCTAAAATTGCCATAGGTGATAATATGGCAGGAAAGATCATGGTGCAGCCGGAGGCTGCAGGGGAGGAGGGAGAAAAGGCAAAGCCTGCATTTGCCGGGCTGTAGATGCATTTTTATCATGTGTGCCAGTGGCTGGCATATCATTGGAAAGGAGGAAGCTTATGAAAACATTGCGAGAGACTGCCTGTGGAGAAACTGTTAAGGTAAAAAAGCTTTCCGGGGATGGCCCGGTCAGGAGGCGGATCATGGATATGGGCATCACGAAGGGAGTGGATGTCTTTGTGCGCAAAGTGGCGCCGCTTGGCGATCCGGTCGAGGTGACAGTGCGCGGTTATGAACTGTCAATCCGCAAGGCAGATGCCGGGATGATAGAGGTAGATTGAAAAAATATGCTGATGGAATAGGGATTAGAGTAGAGATATTTTTTTTATCTAATAGTTAGTCAAAACTAATAAAAAGAAGTTATATAAAATAAAAAGAAGTCATGGAAAACCAAAGCGGTTACGCTCTGGCATGAAACTGGAAATGGAGGAAATGATGGCGATTCGAATTGCACTCGCAGGTAATCCAAACTGCGGTAAGACGACTTTATTTAATGCGCTGACCGGTTCTAATCAGTTCGTTGGAAACTGGCCGGGCGTCACAGTAGAAAAAAAGGAAGGGAAGCTAAAGGGACATAAAGAGGTAGTTATTATGGACTTGCCGGGGATTTATTCTCTGTCCCCCTACACGCTGGAAGAGGTGGTTGCCAGAAATTATCTGATCTCAGAGCGTCCGGATGTAATATTAAATATTGTAGACGGCACAAATATTGAGAGAAATCTTTATCTGAGTACGCAGTTGCTGGAATTGGGAATCCCGGTTGTCCTGGCAGTCAATATGATCGATGTTATGGAGAAAAAGGGGATTCAGGTACATATTGATAAGCTGGGGAAAAAACTCGGATGCGAGGTCGTGGAGGTCTCTGCCCTCAAGGGAAGCGGTGTCAGGGCGGCGGCGGACAGAGCGGTTGCTCTGGCTCGAAAAAATGAAGCGGCGGTACCCAAACATCGATTTTCTGATGAGTTAGAGAGCGCTATCCAGAGTGTGGAGGATAAACTCCCCGCAGATGTTGCGGAGGAGAGGAAACGCTTTTTTGCCGTCAAGCTGTTGGAAAAGGATGATAAAATTGCTTCCCAGATGTCTGTCTTGCCGGATGTGTCTGACGAGATCGGCAGATTGGAGGAACAGTTTGACGACGATACAGAAAGCATTATCACAAATGAAAGATATACGTATATTTCAGCCCTTATCGGCGAGTGCTGCACAAAAGGAAATAAAAAATTAAGCGCTTCCGATCGGATTGACCAGATTGTGACGAACCGTTTCCTGGCATTGCCGATTTTTGCAGTTATCATGATCTTGGTGTATTATATTTCTGTGACGACAGTGGGGACTTATGTTACCGATTGGACCAACGACGGGTTGTTTGGCGACGGCTGGCATCTGTTTGGGAATGGGACGGCGCAGTATGAGGAGGGAATGGCAGAGTATGCCGCAGAAAATATATGGACCGACGACGTGGTGGAAGCTGTGACCGCCGCAGAGAAGGCGGGGATTGTCGGTGCAGAGGAAATCCTGGGCGCAATCGAAGAGAAGAACTTTGGCGCATTTGATGAAGCGTA
>CANQCD010000132.1 GCA_947589455.1 uncultured Lachnospiraceae bacterium
TAAAGCCAGGCTGCTGTTTCGGTTTCTGCAGCGCCTCATAAAGCCAGGCTGCTGTTTTCGGTTTCAGTAGCGTCTCATAAAGCCAGGCAGCTGTTTTCGGTTTCAGCAGCATTCTTTACAAAACCAGACCAATCCCTTTTATTTTCTGCAATTTTACTTTTTACTGTTTCCATGCGATTCTGTCCTCCAGTGCAAGGCTGACGCAGAGGGCATGGTTAATCTTTTCAATGATTTCATTGTCCAGGTGGCAAACCTTTTCACGGAGTCTTGATTTATCAATAGTGCGAATCTGCTCTAACAAGATCACAGAATCCTTAAATATATCGTAACGGTTTACCTCCAGGGCAATATGTGTCGGAAGCTTTGCTTTGTTCATTTTCGATGTAATGGCGGCACAGATTACTGTCGGGCTGTGTCTGTTTCCCATGTCATTCTGAATGATCAGCACCGGCCTTACGCCGCCCTGTTCTGAGCCGACTACCGGCCTTAAATCTGCAAAAAATATATCTCCACGTCTGATGACCACAACGTTCACACTCCAATCCTTTCAAATTCTCACATGGCTATGTAAGCTTTGCATTTTAATGTTCTTTTCCTATCTTTACCATTTTTGGAAGAAGTATTCGTAAACGTTATGATTTTTTTCTCCCAGACGCTAAAAATATTTAATTGATCCTGTAATAATCTTTTGTCCCGACCACCTTTCCATCTCGATAATAGACTCTTGGTACTCGTTTTCCGACGTCACAGACAAATTCATAAGGAAAGGAATGTGACAGCGCAGAAATCTCTTCCACAGAAATCTCTTCTTCTCCATCTTTTCCAAATAAAGTTACGACATCTCCTTCTTTTACCGTGCCAATCTCCGTTACATCTACCATAAACTGATCCATACAGATCCTTCCAATGATTGGGGCTCTCTGTCCATGAATCAGGACACAGCCAATATTAGAAAGACAGCGCGGATAGCCGTCGGCGTAACCTACCGGGATTGTCGCGACCCGGGTACGTTGTTTCGTTGTATAGGTTCCGCCATACCCAACCTCGATCCCGGCGTCTAACTCTTTGACAAAGGAGACATATGCCTTTAACTCCATTGCCGGCGTCAGGGCAAGCCGCTTTTTTTGTACTTCACTTGATGGATAATATCCGTAAAGGCAGATGCCATCCCGCACCATATCTAAATTTGTCTCCGGCGCTTCCATGATGCCGGCGCTGTTTGCGATATGCTTTAGGGGCAAGACAACTCCGCGTTCTTCTAATTTTTCCGTGAATCCCATAAATTTGCGAAACTGTCTGTCCGCTGCCGTTTTGTCCCTTTCATCCATCCTTGCAAAATGGGAAAAGCATCCTTCTATCTGGATACCAGGCAGCTTTGCAATCTGACAAATCTCTGTCAGGCTCTTTTCTGTCAGTGCAAAGCCAATCCGGCTCATCCCCGTATCCAGCTTGATGTGAACACCGGCTTTTTTCCCAAGCCGCTCTGCCGTATGGGAAATCTTTTCTGCCATATCATATTGTATGATGGCAGTAGAAATCTCATATTGGATCATTTCGGCGTATTGCTTTTCCGGTGTAAAGCCCAGGATCAGGATTGGCCTGGCAATGCCAGATTGGCGGAGTTCAATGCCCTCCTCTAAAATTGCTACGCCATAGGCGTCTGCTATATCGTCAATCTCATGGGCAATCTCTACCGCGCCATGTCCATAGCCATCTGCTTTGATCACTGCCATCAGCTTTGTATCTCCTTTCAGGAGGGCTTTTGCCCTGCTTGTATTCTGACGGACTGCGTCCAGATCAATATTTGCCTGTACCCTGTAATATTCCCGTATCATCTTGTTCCTTTCCCGGCCGTTATGCCAGACAACGTCCGCTTATGGTTATTTTTGTTTCTATTACGCAATAGAATGATAGTTTTTGTCAGTTTTTTAAGCTGCCTATCCACAATAGGATGATAGCTTTTGTCAGTTTTTTAAGCTGTCTATTCAAAATAGGATGATAGCTTTTGTCAGTTTTTTAAGCTGTCCATCCACAATAGGATGATAGCTTTTGTCAGTTTTTTAAGCTGCCTATTTCAAAATAGCAGGCAAGATCTGTAATAAATCTGTGGCAAGCATAGAAGAAACACTCTTCTCTTTAACATATTCCTCTGCCGCCAATCCGTGCAGATATACTGCTAAGGAAGCTGCTGTAAAGGCGTCCGTTCCCTGAGCAATCAGTCCGCCGATCATGCCGCTTAACACATCGCCAGAACCTCCCTTTGCCAGGGCGCTGTTCCCGGAACGGTTTATATAGAGCTGGTTTCCATCGGATACTAAGGTTCGTGCATCTTTTAAGACCAGTATCATTCCTTTTCTGCTTTTGGCTGCAAAGGCAGGAAGATTTTCTGCGACAGCCTCTACCGTGCATTTCTGCATTCGGCTCATTTCTTTTAAATGCGGCGTCAAAATAAAATTAGCTGGCAGCAGAATCTCTCCGCTTTCATTAAACCATTCCCTGCGCCCGGCAAGGATATTTAAGGCGTCCGCATCAAGCACCACCGTCTTATCTCTCACGGAGAGAAGGACGTCCATTATCTCATTTCCGCAGAGTTCTGTTCCGATTCCCGGTCCTGCTACGATGACAGACGCACGTTCAATCTCCTGTTTTAACCGCTGCTTAAAGCTTTTTTCCTGATTCTCGTTTTGCCTGCTTCCCTTTTGGCTGTTGTCGGATGGCAAATGGTTATCCTCATCCGGCGCAGGATATTTTTCTGGGACAATCTCGGAGACACCATCCGGTACAGGATTTCCTTTTTTTCCAAAGAATGGTTTTTTGTCCTTGTCCGTCTGGTAATATAACGAGAGGGCTTCCGGAAGTTTTGTCTGTATCATTGTCCGGTTATTGACATGGGAGACTACTTCGACTAAGCCGCTGCCCATCCGGTATGCTGCTGCAGCGGCAAATAGAGCGGCTCCGCTGATATTTTCTGAACCGGCGATCACCAGAGTCCTTCCATAGCTTCCCTTGTTGCTCCGCATTTTTCTTTTTGGAAACAGCCGTTTGATATCTTCTTTCTGATAAGTAAAACAGTTTGGTTGGACAAGCTTTTCGGCCTGCCCTGGGAAACCGATATCTGCCACTTCTATATCGCCGCTGCAGGCTGTTCCCGGAAACAGAAAAAGCCCTCGTTTGCAAAATCCGAACGTAACAGTGGCGTCAGCGCATACTGCATCGCCCCAGATTTTTCCGGTATCGGCGTCAACTCCTGACGGGATATCAACAGAAAAGACTTTTGCGTCCTCCTGCCGGTTGATCTCTTTGATCCATTCACTGTAATTTCCGTTGATCGCTCTGGACAGTCCAATTCCGAACAGTCCGTCGATAATTCCGTCATAGTCGTTTAACGGATAGATGGATTTGTCCGCTTCCCTGACGTCTATTTTTAGATTTTTTGCAATCTGAAGCTGTCTGCCGCATTCCGCGCTGAGCCGCTCCGGACTGCCGGCCAGGAAAACAGTGACCGAATATCCCCATTCTGACAGAATCCTTCCAGTGGCGACGGCATCGCCGCCATTGTTTCCACCGCCTGCTATGGCGGCAATCCGGCTTGCGGCAGGTAGCTTTTTGCAGATATATTCTGCTGTTTTTAATGCCGCCCGTTCCATCAGGACCAGTGATGGGATTTCCATCGTCTCAATAGAAACGGTATCAATTTTTTTTGCTTCTTTTGCTGTTACGAGATACTGCATGGCGCTTTCCCTTCTACGTATTTGTTATTTTTAATTTTTCATTCTAATCCGCATTCCAAGCGAATTTATTCGCTTTGCGGATTTATTCGCTTTGCGGATTTATTCGCTTTGCGTTTGATGAGACTAAGCGATGAGAAATCTGCGTATGCAGTTTTTCATCTTGTCAATCTAATGCAAAAAGAGATCAGATATTACCTTTTTCGCTGCGTCTTTCTATTTACCGCAAATCCTTAATGCGGCTGCAAAACGGTTAAAAAAGTATATTGCCTTGTACCGTCTGCCTATCGTAAACGGATTTTTCGTAATTCCTATATTGCCGTTCCCAGACAGACGGCGTAGGCAAATGCCATTTCCTTTGTGTCTGACAGGCTGATCAAAACGCGGCGAATCCCAAGTGTGTCCGCCGCTTTCCTGGCGCCGCCGGAAAGCGTTACATATGGCGCGCCGTTTTCTTTTCTCAATATAGCGATCTCATTTGGCGCAATGCCATAAAAACCGGTGCCCAGAGCCTTAGCAACAGCCTCTTTTCCGGCAAAATTCGTAGCGGCCCTGGATTTTTTGACTGATATTAGCGCCTGTTCTTCCTCTGTATAATATTTCTTTTGAAACCCATCTTTCTGGTATGCGTTTACTACTCTGTTTATTTCAATCGCATCCATACCAATTCCAATTATCTGCTCCATTTTTTCCGCCTGTCTATACTGGTTTGTCTTCTCTTCTCCGTTTCGCTTCTGTCGCATCCGTCTGTCCGCATGGATGATATCTTTTGTCTTGCTTCTGTCCTGTCCGCTTTCTGTTGCGTTTTTACGCCTTTTGCGGTTCTGTCCCATCGCCCTTCCAGACTGCAATTAGATTACTGAAAGGGGAACGTCGCACAATCTTTTTGCGGTTCTGCCCCATTGCCCTTCCAGACTACAATTAGATTACTGAAAGGAAAACGTCGCACGACTTTTTACAGGTCTGTCTCATCGCCCTTCCAGACATTATATTCCCTGTCAAAGAGATCTACAAGCTGTGCGCCCAGCAAATCGTGCATGAATTTATATGTTTCTGTACTGTGCATCTCCATATCCTGTTTTACTAAAATATGTTCCGTCAGCTCTGCCCTTGTGGCCTGGATCCAGGCGTCTTCCTGCCTGATCTTCTGCGTGTTTTCTACCAGTGTCTGATAACAGAGACGCATACTCTCAAGCATTAGCTCCTGGTTTGTCTCCTTGATCTCTCTGGGGAGAGAATCCTGTAACTCTTCCGCTTCACGGACTTTTTCTTTCAATTCGTCCAGAAGCTGTTGGTTTTTATCCTGTTTTATACTGCGCAGTTCGCTGTCCGGTTCTCTGCCGTCTGTCATATTATTTAAGATATTTTCCATCAATGCTTTTCTGGCTTTTTCGTAATCTTTTAAATCTTGATTTGTCTGTCCTTGTTTTTTTATCAATGTATTTAATTTTGTTTCAAGTTTTATTATTTCTTTTGTTTTTAAGTGGTCGGGAAATAACTGGTGCCATCTCGGGTCCAGGGTGAGCAGAGGAACTCTCTTTTGGGAAAGGGCATCCCAGAAACGTCCTTCCAATTCTGCCTGTTGTGATTTCTTTTTATTTTGGAACATGGCTCCTCCTTCCTCTGATGTTATATTATTTACAGTTAAAATTTTCTATATTTATTCTACTCCGATTAGATAGAGAAGTCAATTTTCGTTTTTTTGTTTTTTAAGTTGCCTGTCCCTTTTAAATCCGATATAATAGGGATATCGCGGACGGTGAAAAAAAGAAGGTTCAGAAGAATATTGTGCCTGCACCCTAAAAGTTTGCGGGGTGTGGCAGGAAATGGAGGAATTTTATGGATTTGGCAAAAGCAAAACAAAAACTTGCATCCTATGGACAGGATCAGCTTTTACAGTATTATGGTGAATTGGGGGAAGAACAGAGAGACGCATTGCTGACACAGATTGCGGAAACAGATTTTTCCGTGCTTTCCCGCCTCGGTCAGAAAGACGGCGGGCACAAAGGGACGATTACCCCAATCCGTGCGATGACGTTAGATGAGATTGCAAAAAACAGGGACAAATATGAAAAGGAAGGTCTTACGGCGATCCGCAGCGGAAAGATTGGCGCAGTTTTGCTTGCGGGCGGCATGGGGACGCGCCTTGGCTCTGATTCTCCAAAGGGAATGTGTGATATTGGAGTCACAAAGTCGGTTTATATTTTCCAGCGCATAATAGAAAACCTTTTTGAGGTAGTACGTCGGGCGGGAAATCCAGTCCATCTTTTTGTGATGACCAGTGATAAAAACCATGAGGCGACAACCGCTTTCTTTGCGGAAAAAGATTATTTTGGCTATGACAGCGCATATATCCATTTTTTCCGGCAGGACATGGCTCCGGCATCTGATTATAATGGAAAAATCTATCTGGAAGAGAAGGGAAAACTCGCAACTTCTCCCAATGGCAACGGCGGGTGGTTTTCTTCCCTGAAAAATGCTGGTCTGCTTGATCTGATGCATGACGAAGGCATAGAATATTTAAATGTATTTGCTGTGGACAACGTACTGCAGCGCATAGCAGATCCATGCTTTGTCGGCGCAGTCCTTGAAGGGGATTATGAGGTTGGCGCAAAAGTTGTCCGCAAAAATCATCCTGATGAAAAAGTCGGCGTTATGTGCCTTGAAGACGGACATCCATCTATTATTGAATATTATGAGCTTACTGATTTGCTGCGCAATACCCTGACAGAAAG
>CANQCD010000133.1 GCA_947589455.1 uncultured Lachnospiraceae bacterium
GGGATTCGAACCCACGCGCCCTTGCGGACAAACGGTTTTCAAGACCGCCTCGTTATGACCACTTCGATACCTCTCCGTGCTCTATTTGAAAAAGAGACAGCTGTTAAAATCTTCTTCCTCAAACGTTGCCACACTAGTATAGCACTCTGGACAAGCTTCGTCAAGCCTTTTTTTCTAAAAAATTGACAAAAAATCATTTTGACCCAAAATTCATTTTGGATAGGAGCCAGCCTTTCAATCGAGAAGTTACCTTTGCAATTCATCACGGCAAAAATCCCTCTTGCAATCCACCGCCCTATTTTCCAAACCTGCTCCCTATCTTTAGATTTGGCACTGCGTTCAGATCCAAACCATGCCTGGTTCCCGCCAGGTATTCATAGCTTCCCTGTACTGCAATCATAGCGGCGTTGTCAGTGCAAAACACCGGAGAGGGATAATACAGGCGAATCCCCTCTTTTTCGCACGCTTCTTTCATAGACTGCCGCAGGGATGAATTTGCGGCCACGCCGCCCGCTACAGCGATCCTTTTTTCTCCCAGTTTTTTTGCCGCCGCTGTCGCCCTGCCGACCAAAACGTCTACTACAGATTTCTGAAAAGACGCCGCCACATCCGCCTGGCAGATCTTTTCTCCTTTCATCTCACACTGGTTCAGATAATTTAACACGGCGGACTTTACACCGGAAAAGCTGAAATCAAATTCCGAGCCGGCAATCTTTGCACGCGGAAACTCTATCGCATGGGGATTGCCATCTTTTGATACCGCATCAATCTTTGGGCCGCCCGGATAACCCAGTCCAATCGCACGCGCGACTTTGTCAAACGCCTCTCCCGCGGCATCGTCATGCGTACAGCCTATGATCTCAAATTCTGTATAGCCCCTGACCTGCACAAGGTGCGTGTGGCCTCCCGATACTACCAGGCACAGGAAAGGCGGTTCTAAATCAGGATGTTCAATATAATTTGCGGCAATATGCCCTTCAATATGGTGGACTCCTACTAATGGTTTACCTGCGGCATACGCCAACCCTTTCGCCTCGCCTACCCCGACTAACAGCGCTCCCACCAGTCCCGGCCCATAAGTGACGCTGACTGCATCTATCTCGTCTAAAGAGACGTTTGCCTGTCCCAGCGCTTCCTCTATCACCTGATCGATTTTTTCAATATGCTTTCTGGAGGCAATTTCTGGGACAACGCCTCCATAAAGAGTATGGATATCAATCTGTGATGAGATCACGTTTGACAATACTGTCCTTGTGCCCTTCACGACTGCTGCCGCTGTCTCATCACAGGAACTTTCCATCCCCAGTACCAATATTTCATCTGCTGTTTTTTCCATCTATTCCACACCAACCGTTTCTGCTTCTTTTTGGCTCACCTGCTCCCAGCCAAGAATCTTCCAGTCTCCTTTGCTGTCCCTCCGGCACAAAAACTTCTCATATGTTTTTGTCGCTTTTTCCCCTTTTGCCTTAATCAAAATAGAAGCGATCACAGAAGCAGCATCCCGTCCGTTCAAATCCTGCACTTCCACAGTGTCGTTTTGTTGTACCAGATAAACGCTCAATGTCTGTTTTGCCTTTTTTCTCTGTTCGACGTCTTTTTTCAGTTTTTCTCCCATATTTTCCATGGAGTTATCTTCCGACGCTAACAGTTCTTCGTCATACATTTTGCGGAGCTGCTGTAATAGCTGCTCAAACTGCTTATCTGTCGCCCCTTCATTATAAATGCAATTATTGATCCTCCAATACATTTTTACAACTTCTGTCGGCGTCTCCGGATATTTTGTATCCAAATCCTTTGCCAGGACTTTTCCAATCTCTGTCGTGGGCAGGATTTCTTCCTGTGCCTTTCTCTCTGCCTGCCTGTTAATCAAAACAAATGCGATAAATACTACCGCAGCGACCAAAATAATTACCGCGATCGCCGCAAACATCCTTTTTCTAATCTTACTCATATGTCTGTCTCCTCCGTTTCTTCTGGGTATTCCAGACAAATGCTCTTCCCATCCTTTCCTGGACAGGCATTCGCAAATATCTTTTTTACTGGCTTCATATAATCGTCAGGGCGCGTCATGGACGGACTGTAATGTGTCAGCCACATTTCTTTTACCGAAGCTTCTCTCGCCACATCTGCCGCCTCCAAAAAGGTCATATGTTTTTTTTCTTCCGCCTTTTCCTGTTTTTCCCGCTCTCCATACATTCCCTCGCAGATCAGCAGGTCGGACTCTTTTGCATTTTCTATCAGACTTTGGGTAGGTCTGGTGTCTGTGCAGTAAGTCAGCTTGATTCCGCGGCGTTCTGGTCCGATCACCATATCCGGCGTATATGTCTTCCCCTCGTATTCCAGAGTCGCGCCTTTTTGCAATCGGCTCCACAGCGGCATCGGCACATGGTTTTCCTCTGCCTTTTCTACGAAAAATTTTCCTCCCCTCGGCACATAAATGGTATAACCGTAGCAGATCACATTGTGATTCACACGGAACGCCCTGATATGATATCCATTGACTTCCAAATCTTCCTCCGGCTGCGTCAGTTCGAAAAAACGAAGGGGAAACGGCAGTCCCGGCGCAATAATGCGCAGACTGTTTACTACCCGCTCCAGTCCCTTTGGCCCGATCAATGTCACCGGCTCTTTTCTCTCTGCATTGCCCATAGACAGCAACAGCCCCGGCAAACCGCTGATATGGTCGCCGTGGTAATGCGTAAAACATATCGTATCAATCGGATTCACACTCCATCCCTTTTCCCGGATGGCAATCTGCGTCCCCTCGCCGCAGTCAATCAAAAGGCTGCTCCCTTCCAGCCTTGTCATCAAAGAAGTCAGCCATCTCCCCGGCAAAGGCATCATCCCGCCGGTTCCCAGCAAACATACATCTAACATATATAAATATCCTTTCAGAAAAAACCGGCAACACACATCCTGCTGCCGCTCAATATCATGAGATTCTGGAACTGATTTACCATGCCAGCAGAAAATCAAGCGCGAGCGCAGCGAGCATTTGATTTTACCTGGCTTGGTAGCGACAGAATCAAATCGTGCGAAAGCACGGCGCCTGCATCGCAGGCGGATTCTGGAGCCTATTATACCATGCCAGCAGAAAATCAAGCGCGAGCGCAGCGAGCATTTGATTTTACCTGGCTTGGTAGCAACAGAATCAAATCGTGCGAAAGCACGGCGCCTGCATCGCAGGCGGATTCTGGAACTGATTATACCACATATACTGATATTTTCCAAATTTTCCCAACAGAAAAGAAACAAGATTTTCTACTCAGACAAGATACTTATTTATGACAAATTTCAGAAGCAAATACGGGCTATCCTAATACTCCGTGACCTCCGTGACTTCCGGAGGGATTGCGAACTGTTCCACCATATTGTCATAGCAATCCTCGCAAATCGTAAAAGAATGCACAGTAGCGTCTTTTTTAGAAAAATAACCCCATTGTTTTCTTGCTTCAAACGCATCCTCTTTTAAAATATCGTTTTCTACTTTCAAGCTTTTTCCACATACATTACAAAAAATTTCTTTTGTCTCCTGCATAATTTCCCCCGTTTCTGCCAGATACTGCTTATCCCCGGCTCTGGTTTCTGCTAAAAGTATACGCCTGAAACAACAGTTTGTACAGTGGTAATGTCTGGGACGGCGGCAGCTCTATATCGGCAGTTCTATATCGGCCGCTCCATAATAAGCGCATCTTCTACAGGACTGGAATAATAGTTCTTCCGGACGCCAATTTTTGTAAAATGATTTTTTTTATAAAAAGATATGGCGGGGAGATTATTTTGCCTGACTTCCAGTAAAATACGCTCCGCTCCTTTTTCTCTCGCCTTTGCCAGCCCCTGCTCCAATAATCCCTGTGCGACATGCCTCCTCCGATATAGCGGCGCAACGGCCAGATTGCACAGATCGGCAGTGTCAAAGGACAGCCAGATCCCAATATAACCAACGATCTGTTCCTGCTCTAATGCGGCATAATAAATATTGTCTTTTGAAGATACTGCCGACTGAAAACTTTGCAAGCTCCAGGGAGAGGCAAATATTTCCCGCTCCAGCCTGGCCACGGCCGCCACATCATCTTGATACATTTCCCGGATCATCTGCCATCCCCTTTAACCTGTTTTCCCGCTCTCGCTCTGCCTGGGATTTCCGCAGATAAAACGGTTTATGGTCTCTTCCATTCTGCATGTTTCCTTCTTTATAGTAAATCCCTCCCAGGGCAGCTACCGCTCCGGCGCTCTGACGGTTGAGATGCGCCGGTGCAAATCGGTACGGCACGCATAATTGTTCTTTGATCGCCTGTTCCTGTACCGGTACTCCGTCTCCCAGAAAAATAACGGGTTCTCCCGTCTCGTTGAGTTTCTGCAGGATAACGGAACAATCTACCGCGCACTGCTCTTCTACAACTTCCGGTCTTCCGCCGTTGTTTCTGTAAATCCCAGTATATACCTGATTTCTCCTCGCATCCATCAGCGGACATACCACGCCGCCCCATCCTGCCACACGGTATGCAAGCCCTTCCAGGGACGGCACGGAAACCACCGGTATCTTTAATGCCAGCGCCATCCCTTTTGCCGTGGAAGAGCCGATGCGCAGTCCGGTAAAAGAGCCAGGTCCCGCCGACACTGCTATCGCGTCTAAGTCTTTTAACGAAAGCCCCGACATTGTAACGACCTGCTCGATCATTGGCAGCAATGTCTGAGAATGTGTTTTTTTGTTATTTACTGTAAATTCCGCAAGCAGAGAATCTTCCGCAAGAATTGCGGCGGACGCTGTCAGCCCTGAACTGTCAATCCCCAGTATCTTCATGCTCTCTATCTCCATTTCTTTTTTCCAATCCGCCGCAAAAAGGGCGGCGGGCGCCAGACAAATCCCCGCACATCTGCGCGTCTACTGTAATAACCCTTCCAACTGCGCGTCTGGCGCTTCTGCTGTGATGCCCCCTCAAACTGCGCGTTTGCGCTTCTACTGTGATAACCCTTCCAACCGCGCGTCTGCGCTTCTGCTGTGATGCCCCCTCAAACTGCGCGTTTGCGCTTCTACTGTGATGCCCCTCCAAACCGCGCGTCTGGCGCGTCTACTGTGATAACCCTCCAAACCGCGCGTCTGGCGCGTCTACTGTGATATTTCTAAAATCAAATCCCTTTTCCAGATCTTTTTCAATAGAAATCCGGATGCATTTTTCCGGAAGGATCTCTTCGATCAGGGAAGCCCACTCCACAAGGCAGACGCCGTCTCCGTAAAAATAATCTTCATATCCAATCTCTTCCATCTCTTCAACATCAGAAATGCGGTACACATCAAAGTGATATAGCGGCGTCACCCCTTCTTCGTAAATCTGGAGCAGCGTAAACGTCGGGCTGGAAATCGGTTCGGTAATCCCCAGTCCCTTTCCAATCCCCTGAGAAAATACGGTTTTCCCCGCGCCAAGCTCTCCATTCAGCAAAAGGACGTCCCCCGGCTGGCATCTCCTCCCAATCTTTTCGCCAATCTGAAAGGTTTCCTGCGCTGAGCTGCTTGAGAAGACCAGCGTGTTTTGCTTCATTCTTTCTCTTCCCCTTCCTGCGCGGCAGCGTTCGCCTCTTCCTCCTGCGCCGTCCTTTCGCTTATGTTTTCCAAACCATCCTCCGGTTCGTAGTCCCTGTATTGCCTGAACTTTTCCAGCACTGCGCTTCGTATCGCCTCATACTGCTCTGCGCACTGCGCTCTTGGAAAAATAAATGCGCGCATTGCCGTCATGTACAGATACAAACCGGATTTCGCATCAACGACCCTGCGGATGTGGTACCACTTAACCTGCACTTCCTGCTCTTTCTGGCGGATTGTGATCCCATCATCCGAGAGGATATAGTGCAGCGGAGCGTTGATGCTCTCACTCTTTTTGATCTGCATTTTGCATTTGAAATACAGCATTACCGGCTGCACAACCGGAAATAAAATCCCGACAAAGGCAAGCACCAGCAAGGTGGACGGCGCAAACTGCGCCCTGTTTATCACCGCCAGCACAATCGCGCCAAAACTGATGATCAGCCCCAGTATGCCGGCAAAACTATAATATGTGTGCCTCATCGTAAAACGATATAACTCTCCTGCCTTTAGCTCAACGTCAAATTCAATCGGTTTCATATTCTCTCCATTCTCAATCTAAAATGTATCTCCGTTTTTCATTTCCAGAAATCCATTTTAACACAGACTATTTCAAAAAGCAAAATCAGACGGAAAATATTTATTTTGCAAAAAGTGTATAAAATAAAAGGGAGGGACGCCGCCGGTCAGAAAATGTGGTATAATAAGTTCCAGAATCCGCCTGTTACACAGGCATCGTGCTTTCGCACTATTTGATTCTGTCACTACCATGTCAGGTAAAATCAAATGC
>CANQCD010000134.1 GCA_947589455.1 uncultured Lachnospiraceae bacterium
CTGGTAGAGCGTGCGGAAGAGGAAATTGGATATGAAGTGGAGAGCGGTATGATTTCCATGCAGCTGATGCGTCTGCCGGATGATTCTCTGGTGATCACATTTTCTGATAATAAAGGGGATGACAATTTCCAGAATATGATAAACCAGATCCAGGATCTGGCCGGGATGATTGACCGGGATACAGCGGAACAGATTACAAACGCCATTGCAGATGAGCTTGGGGTAACGGACGAGGGAATCCACAGTGAAGAGGATATGCGGGAGTTCCATAGCATAAGCGGCAAGACGGAAGAGGAACAGCGCGCATATCAGGAACATATGCAGGAAGTGTCAAAGAAACGTATGCAGAAGATGCGCAAGGAGAGGGAGGCGTCCAGAGTGTTTTCTTTTCCAGAGCTGACATTGATCGAGGATTTGACCAGTTCTATGCCGTTGGACAAAAAATTTCCGAGCAGGCTGTACCGTGACGAAGCCAGTGGGATGTGGTATGTCCTTGTGAAAAAGGGCAAATTGAAAGGCGATGAATATCAGATGCTTTTGCGGCGCATGGAGGAGTTTGGGAAGATGTGCTCCAAACAGCCGTATGTGGAGCAGTATTGCAAGGAACATTACCGTTGTGTGATTGAAAAGCACGCGTTGCATGTTATAAAACAATATCTGGATTAGGGAGCTTCTAAAGAGATGAAGTATGATTTTGATTTGGAAAATCGGACAGAGGCGAGAAAAAAAATACTGATAAAGCTTTTGGTCACAGTAGCGGAAGTAGCTGCCGTTTTACTGCTTGCTTTTTTTATCACGCATTTTGGTTTGGAGACATATACTGTTTCCGGGGAAGAGATGAAGCCAACCCTGGAGAATGGCGATAAGATTCTTGTCAATAAAATGTCTTATCATCTGCATTCTGTCAAGAGAAATGACGTTATTGTCGTGCGCATCAGCGGTTCAGAACACAATTATTATTCTGTGCAGCGGGTGATCGGGCTTCCCGGGGAAAAAGTGCAGATCAAAGAGGGGTATGTTTATATTGATGGAGAAAAATCAGAGGAAAAATATGATTTTGACGTGATGGAAAACGGCGGACTTGCGCTGGAGGAAATTTCACTGGATGACGGGGAATATTTTGTACTCTGTGATAATAGGAATAATGGCGAGGACAGCCGGAATGCAAGCGTCGGAAATATTTCAAAAGAAAATATTGTCGGCAAGGCATGGGTGAGGATGAATACGATACAATTCGTCGGCCATATTGACGGCTTCTCTGACAGGACGCTGGGCGGCCAGGGGGCAAACAGCGATGGAGAGGCAGGATCAGAGCGATAAGGGAAAGAGATTGGAGGGACATATGCAGTTTCAGTGGTATCCGGGACATATGACAAAAGCCAGGCGCGCCATGCAGGAGGATTTAAAATTAATTGATGTGATCGTGGAACTGGTAGACGCCAGAATACCGTTTAGCAGCAAAAATCCGGATATTGATCAGATGGCAAATGGGAAGGCGAGGATTATTTTATTAAATAAATCCGATCTGGCAGACCCGGAATGTACAAAAGAATGGGAAAGCTATTATGAAGAAAAGGGCTTTTTGGTCACAACCGTTAATTCAAAGAGCGGAGCCGGTATCCGCATAGTACAGGATAAGATCAGGGAAGCGTGCAGGGAGAAAACGGAGCGGGACAGAAAACGTGGGATTTTGAACCGTCCGGTCCGCGCCATGATCGTAGGGATTCCCAATGTGGGAAAATCGACGTTTATCAATAGTTTTGCCAAAAAGGCGTGCACTAAAACTGGAAATAAACCGGGAGTGACAAAAGGAAAACAGTGGATTCGTTTTAATAAAAATGTGGAGTTGTTAGATACGCCGGGGATTTTGTGGCCTAAGTTTGAAGAACAGTCTGTGGGGCTTCGACTTGCTTTTATTGGTTCTATCAAGGAAGAACTATACCAGATATATGAGCTGGCGGCGCTTTTGCTGGAATTTTTAAACCGGGAATACGCCGGTTTGACGGAGGAGTTTTATCAGATTGAAACGAAAGAAGGTTCTGCATTTCAGTTAGAGGCAATCGCAAAAAAACGCGGCTGTATCAAAGCGGGCGGCAAACTGGACATGGATCAGGCGGCAAAATATCTTCTGGATGATTTCCGTGCAGGCAGATTAGGCAGAATCAGTTTAGAGACTCCAATGGGGGATATGGATGTATAATGAGGAAGAAATAGAAGACAGCCTGGAATTTTGCAGGCAGATTCGGGAATATTATGAGCCGGAAGAAAAAAAGACGGAGAAAAAGGGCAGACCGGAGCGTGTGGATCTGTCAAATGTGCCGTTGGAAAAAATCGGACGGCCTACGTCGGAAAGCTATGGGCTTCGCCTGGTCAATAATCTTTTTATTTTGTTAGTCTGTATCCTGGTTGCTTATTTTCTCGCATCCATGATGACGCATTATGTGGCATATCAGACAACGGTTGAAGGCCAGTCGATGGAACCTGCTCTTTCAAACGGAGATTCCATTATTATTGAGAAAGTCAGCTATTATTTTGGAAATCCAAAGCGGTATGACGTTATCGTGTTCCCTGTCAAAAATGCGGGGGATGAAGATAAGGTTATATATTATGTCAAGCGTGTGATTGGACTGCCGGGGGAAGAGATCCAGATTCGCGATGGAAAGGTTTATATTGACGGGAGGGTGTTGGAGGATGATACATATTGCCTGTCGAAAATCCTGAAGGCGGGAAATGCACAGGAGCCAGTCCGTTTGGGAAAGGGGAATATTTTGTCCTCGGGGATAACCGGAATATGAGCACTGACAGCCGCAGCGATTATGTGGGGATTGTAAAAAAAGAGGAGATCGTAGGGGAGGTTTTTATGTGTATCTGGCCTTTTGCACACAGCGGTATCCTGAGAAAATAGCAGCAATAATGGACAGAGGGATGGATTGACTGAAACAGTCTGTAGATTCCGGCTGCTTTAGGCAGGATAGCTAAGGGCAGGCAGGAAATTCAGCCGGGGATTCAGAGGCAGGATAGACAGAAGCAGACAAAATCCAGTCGGGGAATTAGAGGAAGAACAGCCAAGACAGGAGAAAGATCCAGTCGGGGATTCAGAGGTGGGACAGATAGAAGCAGGCAAAAATCCAGTCAGGGATTCAGAGGTAGAACAGACAGAAGCAGACAAAAATCTAGTCGGGGAATTAGAGGCAGAACAGCCAAGGCAGGAGAAAAATCCAGCCGGGGATTCAGAGGTGGGACAGATAGAAGCAGACAAAATTCAGCCGGGGATTCAGAGGGGAAATAAAAAATAGGCGGTAATGCATATGAAGAAAGGAATTGCACAGATCAGGGCGGAGTTCGAGGCGGCTTCCGCGTGCGACAGAGAAAAACTGATAGAGGAATATCAGACGGATGACAGGAAGGGCGTGCAGAATCTGATTGCCAAATATGAGAGGCAGAAGATCGCATTAGAAAATGAGAGGCTCCGTCTGGAAAAAATGCGTTTTTTTGAAAAAAAGTATGGACAGCAGTATATCGGCATCTGCGGGATTGACGAGGCAGGGAGAGGGCCGCTTGCCGGACCGGTTGTAGCGGGCGCCTGCATTCTGCCGGAAAATGTCGAAATATTATATTTAAATGATTCTAAAAAACTTAGTGCAAAGAGGCGGGAGGCGCTTTATGCAGAAATCTGTGAAAAAGCAATTTCCTATGGCGTGGGGATTGTCTCGCCGGAGGAGATTGACAGGGTGAATATCCTGCAGGCGACATATGAGGCGATGAGGGCGGCGATTGCGGCAATGTCTGTTTCGCCGGATCTGCTGCTCGTTGATGCGGTGACGATCCCGAAAGTTTCGGTAAAACAGGTTGGTATTATCCGGGGCGATGAAAAAAGCGTTTCTATTGCGGCGGCAAGTATTTTGGCAAAGGTAACAAGGGATCAGATTATGAGGGAATATGACAAGGTTTACCCGGAGTATCATTTTGCTGACAACAAAGGGTACGGTTCGGCAGGGCATATTGAGGCGCTGCAAAAAATTGGACCATGCCCAATCCACCGGAGAACGTTTATTAAAAATTTTATTGTAAGGGGGCAGTAATATGGATAAAAAACAAGAGATGGGTGAGGCAGATAAAATCTCGAAATCTCTGGGAGAAAAATCAGCGATCGCGCTGGAATATGGGGAGGAAGATATTGCGCCGAAAGTCATTGCTTCCGGACGGGGATATCTGGCCGAAAAGATCATAGATAAGGCCGAGGAATACGATATTCCGGTGCATCAGGATGAAAAACTGGCAAAAAGCCTTTCCCAGCTGGAGATTGGGGAATATATCCCCAAGGAACTGTATCAGGTTGTTGCAGAAGTTCTGGTCTATGTGGATGCGATGGACAAGATCAAAGGCAGGGTAATGGACCGGATCAAAAAGTGAGATGAAAAAGAAGAACGAACCGGGGAAACCAAAAAGAAAGGGAACAGTCCCGGGAAATCAAAAAGAAAGGGAACAGTCCCGGGAAATGAAAGGGAAAGGGAACAACCCCGGGAAATCAAAAAGAAAGGGAACAGTCCCGGAAAATTAAAGGGAAAGGGAACAACCCCGGGAAATCAAAAAGAAAGGGAACAGTCCCGGGAAATGAAAGGGAAAGGGAACAACCCCGGAAAATCAAAAAAGAAAGGGAACAAACCGAGAAATCAAAAGGAAGAGGAAAAACAGGCGAATAGATTGAGTGAAAAAATAAACTCATAAGCAGCGTGATGCAGAGAAAAGGGGGCAGCGATGGCAGGGGAGAAAAAACAAAATCAAAGGCAGATTGGAACAGCCTATGAAGATAAGGCTGTATTGTTTTTACGGCAAAAGGATTTCCAGATTTTGGAGAGAAATGTTTCATGGAGACAGGGGGAGATTGATATTGTGGCGCGGGATGGGGCATATCTTGTTTTTGTGGAAGTAAAGTCCCGGAAGAGCGGCAGTGTCGGCGATGTATTGGAAATGGTGACGCCGGAAAAGAGGAGGCGCATGATAAAGACAGCACGGTGGTATCTTTATCAGCGAAAGTTAGGCGAGCAGACTCCATGCCGGTTTGATGTGATCGGTTTTTGCGGCGGCGAGATGATCCATATTAAAAACGCGTTTGATGCGTTCTGATACTTCCGTGCTCCAGAACGCGCAGAAAAGAAAAATCCATATACCGTAAAAGAAAGATGCGTTACTCGCAGGAGAAAAAGAAAGATACAGAAAGATGTGTTGTTCGCAGGGAAAAAAGAAGGATACAGAAAGATGTGTATCCGCAAGAGAAAAAAAGATATAAAATAAAAAGATATTATCCGCAAAAAAGAGAGCAGATTTTAGGAAAGAGGGAAATGATGTCAGAGAGAAAAGAGATAACAGCGCTGTGGGAGCAGGCAAAAAAACGCGCGGAAGCGGGCAGAAAAGCATATCTGCCAGACAGGGAGGAGTGCGAGCTGGTATTTTCCGGGGAAATTCCACATATTCGTTTTTTGGCATTTGCACCATATCCGGAATTGACCGCTGCATTTTCGACACGCTTTGGCGGCGTCAGCGCAGGATGCTTTTCTGCGCTGAACCTGGGGTTTGGCAGAGGAGATTCGGAAGAAACGGTATCGAGAAATTACAGGATCTTTTGTGACAGCATCGGCGTTGACGCCGAAAGGCTGGTGTTATCCGATCAGGTACACCGCACAGACGTCCGTATTGTTACCGGAGCAGACGCCTGTGGCAGCGAGATCCATAAAACCCTGACGGAGACAGACGGACTGGCTACGGGAGAGAAGGGACTGTGTCTTGTGACGTCTTATGCCGACTGCGTCCCGTTATTTTTTTATGACCCGGTGAAAAAGGTTGCGGCCTCCTCCCATTCCGGCTGGAAGGGCACGGCAGCGCGCATGGGGGAAAAGACAATCCAGGCGCTGGAGAGGGGATTTGGCTGCGAAAGGAACCATCTGGTCGCAGTGATCGGCCCCTCCATCTGCCAGGACTGTTATGAGGTAAGCGAAGAGGTCGTCCGCGCCTTTTATAGGACTTATCCGGAGAGCCAGGTCAGGCAGTTTGTCCAGACTGGCAAGAGGCCGGGAAAATATCAGCTTGATCTATGGGAGGCAAATTACCTGCAGCTGACCAGCTGCGGCGTCCCGGAAGAAAATGTGCATGTGGCGGGAGTCTGCACCTGTTGCAACAGCAGGCTTTTCTTTTCCCATCGGGCGTCCGGGGGAAAACGGGGGAATCTGTGCGGTTTTTTGTCTGTCCAGGGATCGTGTTTCTGAATAAAAAAGGGGAAGTTTTTTGAATTAATTTCGCTGTCTGACAAGCTATATAGACTGCGGCCTGTAACAGGCGGTCAAAAATAAAACGCCACAAAAAG
>CANQCD010000135.1 GCA_947589455.1 uncultured Lachnospiraceae bacterium
ATAAAAATCCTGCGTTTGGATCCATTTTACAAAGGAAGCGACTTGCCTGCTAGAGCATGACAGGACATTTTCGTATTGTGCATCGTGTTCCATTTTACAGTCTTCGCACAGATATCCTCCTATATGGTGGGTATCTGCAGTCAGCATGGTGAAATTAAACGGTTTATCCTGTCCGGCAAGGCGGGTGATCTCTTCTTTCGCGTAAGAAAAGAGTTTCTTGTCTTCAAATCCCCACCAGACATAATAGTCAGGATCAATTTTTCCTTTTTCCCGCGCAGTAGCCAGGTCGTACGCCTGATAGTTCCCATGTTGGGAGAAATATAGCCTTCTGCCGCCGAACGAGAGATCCGAGCCGACCATGATCTCCTGGGAGTAGCCGTTTTTCTCAAGGATTTCTCCAAGAGAAACAGCGCCCGGGAGAAAAGAGGAATATTCGCCATAAGCGTTTCCATCGATTGGGATCAGCAGGGGAAGCCCACTGGTCTGTGCAACCATGGCGGCAATTGTCCAACTTGCGCTAGAGGTAGCAGCGGCGCCTCCTGTTTTGTCATTTTCGGAAAAATTGATATTTTCCTTTGCCAACTCTGTCAGCTCTGGTATTAAGTTTGTCTTCATGGCGCCGCCCTCTTCTTTGGAAATAAAGGTAGACTCCATAGATTCCAGGAAAATATAGATCAGGTTTCTCTTTTTTTCCGGGAAAGTCAGGGTTACTTCGTCAGGACTGGCGTAATGTTCCTCTATAAAAGAGGAAGATGACATTTGGGCGTTGATATATTCCACCAGATCTATTTTGGTGGAAAAATTTATAATACTGCAGACAAAGAGTGCGAAGGCAAGCAGGATGCTTACAGTATTAGTTGCTTTCTGGTTGCGCAGTGTCTTGAATCTGGCAAGCGCTGCTGTAATGAGTAAAAGAATAACAGCTGTGACTACCAGAAAAAGGGTAAAGCTTTCAAAATATTTATCCACCATATCGGTGCTGGTCCCTTTCATCGGAACCTTTAGATGGAAGATAATCTCGTCCAGCGACAGGCCGTTAAAATTATCTGATAAAAACTGTCCGACGGTATAGATGATAGTGGCCGCGCAGATGAACAATACGGAGAGAAAGTAAAAAATCTTCCTTGGTATCGGCAATTTCTCCAGGTGATGTTTTTCCAGGAATTGCGGTAATGTTTTCGTAAAGAAGACAATTTCTGAAAAATACGCGATCATTGTCATCAACAGCAGGAAAACAAGCGTTACGGTGACAACCAGCCGGATGCGTATCAGATTGTCGATGGCCGCTTTGATGGCAGCGGAAAGGTTTTTGTCCAATATAAGCTGTGAGTCTATATTCAGAGCCTTTAAGTGCAGACCGTCGTCACGGACGGCAATCCTTCCGATGTTTTCCTTAGATTGGATCAGTGCTTTTAATGCGCTTCCGGCGTATTTTTTTGCTGTGAGGTTTCCGTATTTAATTTTAATGGAATCAATTATAATCTCTTCTGCTGTGTTGGAAGGGTCGAGCCGATATGCCGGCGCCAGCGCGCCGATATTCTCACTGATGGAGAACGAGGCGACGCTGTCTGCTGTTTCGCTGGACAGAGAGCGCTGGGCGCTCCACTCGGCGTTGTTATAAGTATAGAAGAGTTCGGCAATCGTGGAAATATCGTTTCCATAATGTATTTCTATTGTATATTCTGAAGTATTGATTGGAAAAACCATCACAAATATGATGGCCAGAACATACGGAGTGAAGAAACTAAACTTAGTTCCGGGAATAGAACAGCTCAGGATTCTTTTTATTGTGTCTCGGATTTTCAGCAACATATTGCACCCTCCATGTAAATTGTAAAAAATCTTAATTATAGCATATTTAAAAAAAACAACAAAAAACATGATATAGTAAAATCTCCAAAATTTCAACTCATATTCTTCACATTTTTCTGCCCTTTTGACATAGATCATGCTTGATTTCGATAGAAAAGTTACTTTACGGCAGAACGTGTCTTGCAATCCGCCATATTTTTTTATATAATGGTAAAAAATGCATGTATATTCTTGCCGGAAAGGGGTGAGAACAATGGGAGATAATAATGTTATGCAGTCTGGGATTGAGGTGATGTTTTCAGACGATGCAACAGAGGCATATATCATTATCCGTGATGTTTCTAAAAAAATTGAGAAAGAGCGAATTATGCAGTGCCTGCGGGATGTGGAAGTGACGACGGGAATTGACGAGGCAGCGATTGACAGCATTGTGGCGGGTGCGGAACAGGGCAAGAAATATCTGGTGGCAGAGAGCCAGAAACCGATACATGGAAAAGATGGATGGTTTGAATTTCTTTTTGACACTGAGGTGGACACAAAACCGAAGATTTTGAAAGACGGCTCTGTAGATTATTCTGCCTATGGCAATGTGCCGGCTGTCGAGGAAAACCAAAAGCTGGTGATATACCATCCGGCGACGGAGAGCATGGACGGCGTTAATTTTCGTGGAGAGACGATCATTGCCGTGAAGGGCAAGGAACTTGCAAGGCTAAAGGGGAAAGGGTTTACCGTTTCAGAGGACGGCAATACCTACCTTGCGAGGACAGCAGGCAGGGCGACCTGGGATGGAGACCGTCTTGTGGTTGAGAGTGAGCTCCTGATAGAGGGGGATGTTTCCTATACGACAGGAGATGTCAATTTTAAAAATGACATACATATCAGGGGGAATGTTCTTTCGGGCGTTAAGATCAAGTCGGAAAAGGGCTCTGTGATCGTGGACGGTTATGTAGAAGCCTGCGAGCTGTATGCGGAGAAAGATGTCGTGCTAAAGAATGGTATGCAGGGCAATGGAAGAGGAAAGATCGTAGCAGGCGGCTCTGTTTCGGGCAAATTTTTTGAACAGGTATCGATTGACTCTGGCTGCGATGTCAATGCGAACGCCATTATGAACAGCAATGTTGAGGCAAAGCAGGACATTATCGTGTCGGGAAGATTTGGGATCATCATCGGCGGTTCTCTTCATGCAGAGAGGTATATTACCGCTACGATCATTGGAAATATGGCGGAGGTTCGCACACAGGTGTATGTAGGCTGCGATGAAAATCTTTTTACAAGGCTTATGCATGTGGAAAAGGAGCAGGAACAGCTGGAATTAGAACATAAAAAAATTGTTTCCGGTATTGCGCAGATTGACACATTGATCGAGAAGCTTGGAACGGATGACCTAAAGCAGAAAAAGAGGACGCTGATCCGCGGAAAGCTTGAAAAGGAAGGCCAGATCAATGAGAAGATACGGTTTAAGCAGGAAATCCGGGAGAAAATGAGCAAGGCGGACGTGGCAAGGGTCACGGTGCAAAAGACGCTCTATCCGGGTACCAGAATTAACATTAACGGCATAAAAACCGTAATTCGCGAGGAGACTCATAATGTACATATTGTGTCGAAAGGTTCCATGGTGGAAATCCAGACATAAACAATATGTGTCGCAGGATGTCAGTATTTGCGGTCAATAGTAATTGAAGAAATGACGGAGGTAACGTAAAATGGATTTTGAAGCAGAGCTGCAAAAATTCCAGCCGAGCCTGGACATTGAAAAAGCAGAGGATGCGATTTATGGAAACAGCATGACGGATGTGACGGATTTACTGCAGTCTATTATGAACGGCCAGGCAAAAGGCGGAAATAATTCGGTAGAGTGGGTGGAGGAGTCATGAATTGTCCAAGATGTAATGCAAAGGTTGCCTTTGTGAAGAACCAATGTGATAATTGTGGGCTGGATTTAAGAAACCACCGCAGGATTATCAGCCTGTCCAATATCTATTACAATAAGGGGTTAGAGCAGGCAAAAGTAAGGGATTTATCCGGGGCGATCCGTTCTTTGCGGCAGAGCCTGGAATTTAACAAAAAAAATACAAATGCCAGAAATCTGCTGGGATTGATATTCTTTGAGGAGGGGGAGATTGTGTCCGCCCTCAGCGAATGGGTCATCAGCAAGCATTTCCAGGCAAATAATAATGATGCAGAGCTGTATATCAGGGAAGTACAGGCGAATCCAAACCGGCTGGATCTGTTTAACCAGACGCTCAAAAAATACAATTCCGCCCTGACTTCCGCGCAGAATGGCGATGTGGATATGGCGATCATCCAGCTGAAGAAAGTCGTCAGTTTAAATCCGCGGTTTATCCGTGCCGGACAACTTTTAGCGCTCTTGTATATGATGAGCGGAAAACGGGACGACAGAGTACGCGCCAAAAAGATTCTCATCTCCATCAGCAAGATTGATGTGACGAATACAACGACGATCCGCTATTTAAAGGAGTTGTCTGACGTACATCTCAAGGGGGAGGCTGTGGCAAAGAAAGTGCCGGAGCGTCCGCAGCCGGAGGGAAGGAAAGTGCTGCCTAAGGTAGAGCCGGATGCTTACAAGCCGATTACTCCCTATAAGGAGGAGAAGCCTTCCATTGTTCCGTTTATTAACGTTATCGTGGGAGTGGTGATCGGCATGGCGCTGATGGGCTTTTTGATCATGCCGCATATCAGTGCGCAGCAGTCGAGCAAGTCTAATGAGAAATTTAACAAATACAGCGAAGAGATGGCTTCGAACCAGAGCGGCGTTTCTACATTGGAAAATGAGAATAAAAAACTTTCTGAAGAATTAGAAGAGGTGAAAAAGGAAAATGCAGAGTTAAAGGGGGAAGATGGACAGGGGACAGGCTTTCAGGAGTCCTATGAAAATCTTGTCGCGGCAATGCAGGCCTATCTGGACAATGATATGGCGGGCGCTGCAAAGAAACTATTAAAAGTAAATGAGGAGACTCTCGCCAGCGAGAAGACAAAGACGCTCTATACGACTATCAAGGAAGCTTCTTTCGAGCAGGCGTCGCAGGAAGCTTTTGAGCGTGGGAGGGATGCTTATAATGGTGAGGGAGAGTTCCTTGGGCAGAAAGATTATGATAAGTCGATTAAAATACTGAAACAGGCGTTAAAATACAATCAGGATAATACGGATGCGATGTATTTCCTGGGAAGATGTTATCAGCAAAAGTCTGACGCAGAGACTGCCAAAGAATATTATAATCAGATTGTAAATGATTATCCGGATTCCCTGCGTGTTGCAGAGGCGCAGAGCCGGCTGAGGGAATTGGGAGAATAGATCATTCAAAAGAAAAAGGTTGAAAACCCTGTCAGGGCATATATGTATGCTTTGGCGGGGATTTTTCATTCAGGGGGAAAATCGCAAAATTCGACAGGAATAACAGAAAGGAATGAGGCAGATCATGAAAAAAGAAGGTAAAAACAGCCAGCCGCGTCTCTATGAATTGCGGGGGAATTGCCTGGTAATCTATATCACGCAAGATTTAGATCACCATGCGGTTGTCGGCTTGAGAGAATATTCGGACAGGTTGATTGAATCAGGCAATATCAAACATATTATTTTTGATTTCGCCCATGTGGATTTTATGGACAGTTCGGGAATCGGGCTTATCATGGGCAGATACAAAAAAGTGATGTTTCTGGGAGGAAAGGCAGCCGTCACCAATGTGGGTGAGGTGGTCAACCGGATTTTCGGGCTGTCTGGGTTATATCAGATCATTGAAAAATATGACACGGTAGATGAGGCGGTCGAAGGATTGCAAAAAAAGCACCGGGAAGGAGTTAAACAGTCATGAAATTAATTATTGAAAGTATCTCAGAGAATGAGTCGTTTGCGAGGACAGTAGTGGCGGCTTACATAACCAGGCTTGACCCGACGTTAGAGGAGCTTGCCGACGTCAAGACTGCTGTGTCGGAGGCAGTGACAAACAGCATCATCCATGGCTATAACAAGACGCGGGGAGAGATTGAGATTGAATGCAGTATCAGCGGCAGAGAGGTTGATATCAAGGTGACTGACAGGGGAGTAGGCATCGAGGACATTGAGAAGGCGATGGAACCGTTATATACGACAAAACCGGAATGGGAGAGATCCGGGATGGGATTTGCATTTATGGAAGCGTTTATGGACAAGCTGGAAGTAGTTTCGGAAGTAGGGAAGGGAACCTGCGTTTCGATGAAAAAATGGATCGGAAAGGAACAGGAGGGTAATATTCTGTAAAAAGGGATGTGCAATGGAGTTTTTGGATTTATTGGAAAAAGCACGTGCGGGAAGCCGGGAAGCGAGAAACCAGCTGGTGGAGCAGAACACAGGGCTGGTCTGGAGCATTGTGAAACGATTTGCGGGGCGCGGTTATGACCAGGAAGATATTTTTCAGATTGGCTGTATCGGACTGATCAAGGCGATCGATCATTTTGATAC
>CANQCD010000136.1 GCA_947589455.1 uncultured Lachnospiraceae bacterium
CACGCCGCGCATATTGATGCGGGTGGCGTTTTCGACGTCGCGCATCTCCAGGCTGGTTTTCTTCCCTTTGACGTGCCCTGCAAGCATCGGCCCTCCGCTGACAAATACTGTCGGCACATTGATCCTTGCCGCCGCCATCAAAAGCCCCGGCACATTTTTGTCGCAGTTTGGTACCATCACCAGCGCATCAAACTGGTGCGCCTGCGCCATACACTCCGTAGAATCTGCGATCAAATCTCTCGTAACCAGAGAATATTTCATGCCCACATGCCCCATTGCGATACCGTCGCAGACGGCGATCGCCGGGAATACGATCGGGGTTCCCCCCGCCATTGCCACGCCGAGTTTTACGGCTTCTACTATTTTATCTATATTCATATGCCCTGGTACGATCTCATTATGTGAGCTCACAATCCCTACCAGCGGCCTGTTCAGCTCCTCTTCCGTCATTCCCAGCGCATTAAACAAAGAGCGCTGCGGAGCTGTCTGCATCCCTTTTGTCACCACATCACTTCTCATAAACAACCTCCCTGCATATTTTTGTATCTCCTAAACATGATTCTATGTCAACAGGCGTTTAGGAAACGTTCCTTTCGTCCTAAAGCGTAATACTCTATTTTGAATCGTTTCGCAATTACCTGATAATACATCGAAAACCCGCAGACACGCCCGGATGCTGCAGATAGATCATATCCGCTCTGCGATCAGATCGCCCATCTGGACGGTTCCAACTAATTGTTTGCCCTCATCCATGATATCCACAGTGCGCCATCCTTCCTTTAACACCTGCTTTACCGCATGTTCTATGGCGTCCGCTTCCTCTTCCAGGTCAAAGGAATAGCGCAACATCATGGCGGCGGAAAGAATCGTTGCGATCGGGTTTGCTTTATCCTGCCCGGCAATGTCCGGCGCTGAGCCGTGGCTTGGCTCGTACAGGCCGAATTTCCCCGCCCCCAGGCTGGCGGATGCGAGCATTCCAATCGAACCAGTCACCATGCTGGCCTCGTCCGACAGGATATCGCCAAACATATTTTCCGTCAAGATCACGTCAAACTGTTTGGGATCGCGCACCAGCTGCATGGCACAGTTGTCCACCAGCATATCGGTAAGTTCCACCTCAGGATATTCCTCTGACACCTCTTTTACCACTTTTCTCCAGAGCCTGGAGGAATCTAAAACATTCGCCTTGTCAACACTGCATACTTTTTTCCTTCTCTTCATCGCCACATCAAAGCCCCATTTGGCAATCCGGCGAATCTCATTTTCATCATATGACAACGTGTCGATCGCTTTTCTAACGCCATTTTCCTCCACTGTCTTTCTCTCGCCAAAGTAAAGACCTCCTGTCAGCTCACGCATCACGACAAAATCAAAACCGCCTTCTGTGAGCTCCGGCTTAAGCGGACATGCCCCGCTCAGTTCATCATACAGAACAGCAGGACGGATATTGGCAAACAGCCCCAGACCTTTTCGAATCTTTAAAAGACCGCCTTCCGGACGCTTCTCCGGCGCAATCTGATACCAGTTTGACTGTCCGACATTCCCGCCGACCGCTCCGAGCAAAACACTGTCACATGCCCTTGCCTTTTCCAGAGTCTCATCTGTCAGAGCCTCTCCGTATACGTCAATGGAACAGCCGCCCATCAGCAAGTCCTCATATTCAAAGGTGTGCCCGAATTTCTGCCCTGTCTTGTCCAGGATCTTTCTCGCCTCCCTGACAATCTCCGGTCCAATTCCATCTCCCGGAATAGACGCTATTTTAAATTTCATGTTTCACCTTCATCCCTTTCTGCTGCATTTTATTATCGCTCCCGGCCATGGCAAACGCCATGCCTAAAAAGCACTAATTTATAGTGTATACAGAAATGCAATTTGTGTCAAGTCGCAAGAATCGAATGATGACGAATCTGCTTTCCATAAGAAAACGAATCACTGCTTTCCTGTCGTCCCAAATCCTCCGCGGTCAGCGCCCTCTAAATGCGCTGTCTCTTCAAACTGGATCTTTGGCTGGTTTTCCATGATCCGGAACTGGCAGATCCTGTCGTTTACATGGATAACCGTATCGCGCATGGCAATGACTGGCATCTGCCACATATCGTTATCCCCACAATAAGAACAATCAATGACGCCGACTGAATTTGGCTGGATCACACCAAAATTCTTATAGGTACTGCTGCGCGGCGCAACGTGCGCCTCATACCCTTCGGGCAATTCCATCGCAACCCCTAAAGGGATCAGCGCAAACTCCCCCTTCTTCAGTGAAACTTCTTTTGACGCCCGCAGATCGATCCAGTCTGATTTGCCGTCAATATAGTCAAGCTTTTCAATTTCTTCTGAAAAATATTTGATCTTGATCTTTTGCATATGTATCCTCCTCTGCTATCAAAGCTGTCTCCCACAGGTTTTGGGACATCTGGCTCATTTTATCACAAAAAGTTCTCCGGCGCTACCGGAAATTCGCACCGAAACAGGAAAGCAAAGCCGCCTGCACTGCTCTTTTCAGGAGCACATGACGTAGGTATCCTCATAAAACATCCGAATCACACGCCGTAGATTCCCGCATAAAATAAAAGAAGAATTTATTGATTAAGAATCCGAGAACCCATCTCGCGAGGAAAGGAAATGTATGCCACTAAGAGCAATGCAGGATTTGCCGGATACCGGCTACTTCCAGGCAAATATCACTTCCGGGGTCAATGCGTATCCAATACAGGACGCCAGGATACAGGTTGTAAATATCAACAACCCGGAAGAGATCATAGCAGAATTAAATACTGACGGAAATGGACAGACGGAAGTAGTTCCGCTCCCCGCCCCGCCATTAGAGTACAGCATGGAGCCAGAAGCGAACCAGCCCTATGCAGAATATAATATCCGCATCCAGGCAGACGGTTTTGAGAGCCGGGAAATCAACGGCGCAGAAATCTTATCTGGCGAGACAGCGCTGCAAAACGCCGCACTCCTCCCGCTGGAAAATACAGAAGACAGCGGAACGGAGACGCTGTATGTCATACCGCCGCATACACTATACGCCGAATATCCCCCTAAAATCCCGGAGGAAGAGATCAAAGACACCACCCAGACCGGTGAGATTGTTTTGAGCCGCGTTGTCGTTCCGGAATATGTAGTCGTCCATGACGGACCGCCCGCGGATACCTCAGCCAAAAATTATTATGTCAAATATAAAGATTACATCAAAAATGTCGCCTCCAGCGAAATTTATGCCACCTGGCCGGAAGCCACATTGTTTGCAAATATTTTAGCCATCCAGTCATTTACTTTAAACCGGGTGTATACAGAATGGTACCGCAATAAAGGAAGGGACTTTACGATCACCTCTTCTACCGCTTATGACCAGAAATGGATCGCGGGCAGAAATATCTACAGCAGTATCTCCAGAGCCGTAGACACCATCTTTTCTAACTATCTGTCGCGCCCAAATGTCATACAGCCGATCTTTACACAATACTGCGATGGAAAACGGGTTTCCTGCCCAAACTGGATGCGGCAGTGGGAGTCCAAAACACTTGGAGAGAGAGGGTATTCCGCCATTGAGATCATACGGTACTTTTACGGAGATTCCATGTATATCAATACGGCAAGTGAAATCTCCGGCATACCGTCCTCCTGGCCTGGAATGGATCTTACCGTCGGAAGCACTGGAAGCAAGGTAAGACAAATGCAGCAGCAGCTCAACGTGATCGCAGGCGCATATCCGCTGATTCCAAAGATCACGGCAGACGGCATTTACGGCAGGCGGACGGCAAATTCTGTCAAAGTATTCCAACAGGTATTCGGTCTGCCGCAGACTGGCGTTGTCGATTATCCTACCTGGTATAAGATCAGTGAAATCTATGTCGGTGTCAGCCGGATCGCAGAGCTTGCCTGAACAGACAGAAAAAGCGGCTCATTCACAAAGGCAAAAACACAGAATAGCAGAAAGCGGCTTTTCCACGAAGGCAAAAAACACAAAACAGCGGAAAGCGGCTTTTCCACGAAGGCAAAAACATAAAACAGCAGAAAGCGGCTTTTCCACGAAGGCAAAAACACAAAACAGCAGGGCGCGCTGCCAGAGAAAACAGCGCGCCCTCCATCTCATTTGCCAATCATAATTTTTACCCTGACTGGGACTGCTTTTTATCATTTGACCGCAAAATCTCCTGAACCAGCGGATACGTATTCTTCCACGTTTCATCAATGATCAGATTCTGCTGACAATCACCTTGTACATGGTATTTTTCTCTGATCCTTTCACTTCCCGACACATCGAAAGACAGAAGCGCATCAATCCCGGAGTCCCTGGAAAATACTGTTCCATTTTGCTCATCTATATCCCGGAGGATTGCCTCAAACAGCAGATTTTTCTGCTTCTTTTTTAAGGAGAAGGAAGCTTCGTCCGTATCGGTTATAATATCGGCGTTCCCGATAGTTACTCCCTCCTGTCCCAAAAACATTCCTTCCGGCTTTTCATCCAATGTATTCAGATAATCCTGAATCTCTGCGATCAGCTTTCCGTTTACTTTATCGGACAGCCAGTAATTATAACGTCTATCTATTCCCTGATAAGACCAGGTAAAATCAATCTCCACATTTTCCGTTTCGCACTCGGTCGGCTCTTTTGCCCCGTTTTTGATAATTTCCTTTTGGAAGTCGATGATCTTGTCATCAATCTCTCCCTCTGGAAATGCATAAAATGTCTCATTATACGTTACGATCAGGGCGGCGCCTTCCCTGTCCGGCAGCATAGTCGCAGTGACCTGATGGCCGACAAACAGCAGGGCCATCAGACAGACAGAGACTACTCCCATCTGCACCCAGGAAACTTTTTTAAATATCCAGAATGATTTTTGCAAAATCATATCCGCAATCAGATAACTGACTGCGCCTCCAATCCCCAATACAACAATCTCAACAAACAAGATCACCTGATATGTCATGGTATTATTCCAAAAGACTCCTTCTGAGACCAGGAAAAATATAATGGTAAACAACATGCTGCCGCAGATTGAAAACACAATCCGAAATACGACATGGCACCAGGAAAAAGCAACCGTATCCCCTACTTTTTCTAATGGGCGCTTCTGGTACAGATACCAGGCGGCGGCGAAAAAGAGACACGCCGGGATCAAATATCCCACCCCAATCAGATTTCCCTGAAACTTATCGGCATTCCATATCGCAGAACCATATCCATCATATCCGCTATCGCTCCATGTGGTTATCACGGAAATGCCGTGGCCTATCCTCCGTGTAAGCAACTCAGAAAAATACCAGACCGGCGTAAGGAATTTACTCCCTGGAATCAGTGTGACATACGATTCGCTCGCCCCACAATCCGACATGCTGTTTATGACAGTAAACAGGATATTGATCCCGACAACCAGGACATTTACCACCCCATATAAGACCCCGCTCATCAGGCTGCTCCCGCTGACCATCACGATCAGGCACGAAAGGCTATAGAAAAACAAAATCATGACTACTATCTGCAAAAAGACAGCAAATATCGCCTTTCCCATATGCGCCCCATATGCCAGGCTGATCATCCCATTTACCAGAAAGCTGACAGCATACGGGACAAAGAGCATCAGGAAACCGGCAAGGAAATGGCTGCAAAACAACTTCTCCCTGCGCAGCGGCAGGCTATGGATCATATAAGAAGACGTCCTTTTATTTAGATAATCAAATACAAAAACAGCGCTGATCAGAGACGCTCCTGCGACAATCAGCGGCTCACCAGCAAAGAACAGAAAATCTAAGAACGTCTGCTGTACAACAGGAAGGATATCGGCTGACCCTCCTAATCCTTCAGCATTTCTGAAAATCTCGCTTAACTCTGTATTTAGCGTAATATTACCAAACAGCTGCAGCAGGATGAACAAGATCACCCAGAACGGCCAAAAACGGATCACATCATTTTTGACCACCGTTTTATTACAAAATGATATCTTTGACTTCATAATTTTCTCCTCCAAGCTCATAGATAAAAATTTCCTCCAGGCTAAGCGGCAGCACCTCGGCAAATAGCGGGTGGTATGCCTCCAGCACCTCCAGTACCTTTTCCTTCCTCTCCCGGATCAGAAGCGTATGCATTTTGCCCAGATCCGAACGGCTCACAATAGGAAATATGGGCGCAAGATCGGGCATCTCTCCCTCAAAGGCCATCTGCACTTTCGTGATGCTCTCCTGCATATCCTCCAGGGAACGCTCTTGCAAAAGTTTTCCCTCGTTCATAATGCCGACA
>CANQCD010000137.1 GCA_947589455.1 uncultured Lachnospiraceae bacterium
GCCCTTGCCCTGTTTTATCAGATAGCGCGGAATCTCATCTAAAAAGCGGGAAGGGCGGTTAAATTGCTGTTCTCCATTGCGGAAGCGGCTTTTTGCGCAGCTTAGGGAAAGCTTTTTCTTGGCGCGCGTGATCCCGACATAGCACAGCCTGCGCTCTTCTTCCAGCTCTTCCTCATCCTCCAGAAAAACGGCGGCATATCCCGGGAAGATGCCGTCTTCCATGCCGACCAGATAGACATAGGGAAATTCTAACCCTTTCGCACTGTGGAGCGTCATTAAAAGAACAAGGTTATTCTCATCGTCTACCGTATCAATATCTGCAACCAGCGCTACCTCCTCCAAAAAGCCGCTCAGTGTCGGAGTGCCCTGGCAGTTTGCCTCGTAGGAGGCTATTTTGCTGACAAGTTCTTCAATATTTTCTATGCGCGCATTTGCCTCGTCTGTGTCTTCTTCGCGCAGCAGATCTACATATCTGGTTTCTTCAATGATCTCCCGGATCAAATCTTCCAGTCCGTAGCCGTCATTTTGCAGATGGCGTTTGAAGGAATCGATCAGACTGACAAACGAGCCAATTTTTGCGGCGCTCCTGCTGATGCCGTCAATATATTCATAACTTTCCAGGGCGCTGTAAAAGCTCGTCCCATGTTCCAGCGCATAGGAAGTGATGCGGTCGATCGTCGTCAGCCCGATACCGCGTTTTGGCACATTGATGATCCGCTTGACGCTGATATCATCCATACCGTTTTCTACTGTCCTTAAATAGGCCAGTAAATCTTTGATCTCCCGGCGCTGATAAAAGTTGACGGCGCCGACAATGCGGTATGGGATATTGTGGAGCACCAGTTTTTCTTCAAAAACGCGGGATTGGGCGTTTGTGCGGTACAGGACTGCAAAATCTTTGTAATCTGCATTTCCTGCGAGGACGGCGGAGGAGATAGATTCTGCTATATTCTGCGCCTCGTCGTACTCATTATCGTACTGGTTATAATAGATGGCGTCTCCTTTCGGGTTTTCTGTCCAGAGAGACTTTTCTTTGCGGATCTGGTTATTTTTGATCACGGCGTTGGCGGCATCTAAAATATTCTGTGTCGAGCGGTAATTTTCCTCGAGGCGGATGACTTCCGTCTCCGGGTAGCGGCTCTCAAAATTTAAGATATTATAGATGTTTGCCCCGCGGAATTTGTAGATGGATTGGTCGTCGTCGCCGACAACGCACAGGTTGTGGTATCGGATCCCATCTTCCTCCATGTGGTCTGCCAAAAGCCGGATCAGCTCAAATTGCGCTGTGTTGGTGTCCTGATATTCGTCCACCAGGATAAAGCGGAAGCGGTTTTGATAGTAGGAGAGGATGTCTTCGTTTTCGCGCAGCAGTTCGATCGTCTGGAAGATCAGATCGTCAAAATCAAGCGCATTCGCATCCTTTAGGCGCTTCTGGTATTCCCGGTAACAGCGCGCGTAGATTTCTTTGGAAAAATCTCCCTGCGCCCGCAGTTCATATTGTTCCGGCGATATCAGGTCATCCTTTGCGGCAGAGATCGCATTTAAGATGGTGCGCTCCTTAAATTTTTTGGGATCTAGCTGCAGATATTTTAAGATATCCCGCATCAGCGTTTTCTGGTCGTCGCTGTCGTAGATGGTAAAGCTGCGCTCATAGCCGATCGCTTCAATATGGCGTCTTAAAATGCGGACACAGGCAGAGTGGAAGGTACTTACCCAGATGTCCTTTGCACCCTCGCCGGCGATCAGGTCAACGCGTTCCCGCATTTCCTTTGCCGCCTTGTTGGTAAAGGTCAGGGCTAAAATATTCCAGGGATTGACTCCGTGTTCCCTGATCAGCCAGGCAATGCGGTGGGTGAGGACTCTTGTTTTGCCGGAACCGGCGCCGGCTAAGATCAAGAGCGGTCCGAGAAAGTGTTTGACAGCTCTTTCCTGTTCTGTATTTAATCCGTCTAGTATCTGCATATGTCTTATCTTGTTCCTTTCTTTTTTTGTCAGTGCGGTCAGCGAACCGCTGTTTCTTTTTTGCCAGGGCGGTCAGCGAACCGCTGTTTCTTTTTTGCCAGGGCGGTCAGCGAACCGCTGTTTCTTTTTTGCCAGGGGCGGCCGGCGAACCGCTGTTTCTTTTTTGCCAGGGCGGCCGGCGAACCGCTGTTTCTTTTTCGCCAGGGCGGCCGGCGAACCGCTGTTTCTTTTTCGCCAGGGCGGCCAGTGAACCGTTATTTCTTTTTTGCCAGGGCGGCCAGTGAACCGTTATTTCTTTTTTGCCAGGGCGGCCTTTAAGAGAGATGGTCTCGGTAGTCTTTTGCCTGTGCAAAAAATCGGGTCAGCGCGTCTGCGTCCCCGGCGGCCACTGCTTCTTTTGCCTGTGAGAGTTTTTCGCCAAATCGATCCAGAAATTCCACGATGCTGTCCGGGTTTGTCAGGCAGATATTCTGCCACATTTCCGGAGAAGAGGAAGAAATCCTTGTGATATCGCGGAATCCGCCTGCGGCGAGCTTTTTATAGCTGCCGTCTGTGTCAAGCTCCGCCACTGTGCCGACCAGCGCTGCAGAGATCACATGGGGGGCGTGGCTGATGCCCGCGGTGATCCTGTCATGTGTTTTGGCATCCAGCACCAGCGTCAGGCAGCCAAGGGAGCGGACAAAACAGAGCATCCACTCTGTATATTCTGGCAGGGTAGATGCTGTGGGCGTCAAAAGATAGTAAGCGCCGTTTAAAATAGAGACGTCCGCATTTTCGTAACCTGTCTTTTCAGAACCTGCCATCGGATGACCGCCCACAAACTGTTTTTCCAGCCCCAGTTTTTTGATTTCCTGGTGTATGTTTTCCTTGACGCTCCCGACGTCTGTGATAATACAGTGTCCGGGAAGCACAGGCAGGAGTTTTTTTAAGTAGGCGACGTTTGTCAGAACCGGCGCGCACAAAAAAAGGACGTCGCAGTTGGAAAAATCTTCCAGAGAGACAGTGACTTTTGAGAGGACGCCGTCTCTTTTTGCCTGTTCCAGTTTGGGATGCGGCTTTGTCTCATAATAATTATAAGCTGTCAGTTCCCCGTCCGGAAAAGCGGCCCGAAGCCCTTTTGCGATCGAGCCGCCGATCAGCCCAAAGCCGATAAATCCAAAATGGGTACGAGAGTTTGTTGTATTCATGAAAGGTCTCCTTTAGTAATGCTCAGCAATAAAATACGATAAATCGTATTTATTTTAATCAACATGAAAATAGGTGTCAAGTAACATGGGATTGCAATCAGAAGGAAACTTGAAAAAATTCTCTAATGGCGATATAATTATGGCAAATGTGAGAAAGAGGAATGACAGACTTGAGAGATAAACGGAGGTTGTTTATTATGGACAGCTTAAAGAAGATACTGATAGGGATTGCAGATGGTATTCGGATCGTGATAGGGATTGCTGTCAGTTATTTGGGGGTGGTGGCAAATATTTTCAGTGCGGTGCTGGGAATCCTGGCATCGGCGCTTGTCATGCTGGCGATCGTCGGCGTCTGCCTTTATGTCAAGGTGCTTCCGATGTATACAGAGGCGACAGAGGAGGTATTTGATAAGCTGATCTATATGAGCGAAGACGATTTTATCATGACGGAGGATACCATAGTCTATGACGCAAGAGGTAAGAAAGTCGGCTCGGTGAATACCGGGAGGTATGAATATGTAGCGATCAATAAAATTTCTCCTTACATCTATAATGGATATATTGCCGTGGAGGACAGGCGGTTTAAGAGCCATGACGGCGTCGATGTGCTGGCAACGCTGCGTGCCGGCGTTTCCCTTTTGAGACATAATATGAAGATCACCCAGGGAGGAAGTACGATCACTCAGCAGGTGGTCAAAAATAATCTCCTGACGCAGGATAAAAGTTTTGTCAGAAAAATAGCGGAGATTATGTTAGCTCCTACTGTGGAGCAGAAATTTTCCAAAGATAAGATCATGGAATTTTACTGTAACAGCAATTTTTATGGAAACCGCTGCTATGGCGTAGAGGCGGCGAGCAAGTATTATTTTGGCAAGAGCAGCAGCGATCTGGAGCCGGACGAAGCGGCGATGTTGATCGGGCTCTCTAACAGCCCGGGGCGGTACGATCCGGTGACAAATCCGGTCAATGCGTTAAAGAAACGGAACGAAGTGTTAAAGATCATGAGAAATGAGAGAGTGATCACAAAAAAAGAATATAATGCTTCCGTAAAAAAGAAACTGCGCGTCCTGCAGATCAAAGAGGACGGACAGAAAGAAAGCTATGTGACAAGCTATGCCATCCACTGTGCGGCGCTGGCGCTGATGGAAAAGGAAGATTTTAATTTTCAGTATGTGTTCCGGGACAAAAAGGAATACGAAGAGTATCAGGAGCGGTATAAGAAAGCGTACAGTGAAAAGAACGCGAAGATCCGCGCAGGGGGGTACAAGCTGTATACGTCAGTGAATATGAAATACCAGAAAAAACTCCAGAAAGCAATTAACAGCGGACTTGCCTATAATAAAGAAAAGGACAGGGAGAGCGGAAAATATGCTCTGCAGGGAGCAGCTGTCTGCGTGGATAACCAGACTGGGTATGTGATCGCGATCGTGGGCGGCAGAGGCACAAAGGATGAATATAATCGCGCATATCTGTCCGCAAGGCAGTCGGGCAGCGCGATCAAACCGCTGATCGATTATGCGCCGGGGTTTGAATCCGGAGTGTACTCTCCGTCCACCATTGTAAACGACCATCCGATCGCAAACGGGCCGAAAAATTCCGGCGGTTCTTACAGGGGCAATATCCATCTCAGGGAAGCGGTGGAGCGTTCGCTCAATACCGTGGCATGGCAGGTCTTAGATACGATCACGCCGAAATATGGCCTGTCCTTCCTGGAGAAGATGCGCTTTAATAATCTAAGCTATATTGATAATGACAACCTGGCGCTGTCGCTGGGCGGATTTACAGAAGGCGTCCGCGTTGTGGATATGGCAAAGGGCTATTCGACGCTGGCAAATGGCGGCAGCTACAGTGACAGAACCTGCATCCGGAAGATTGAACATGCCTCAGACGGCACAATCTATAAAAATACAGAGTATATCACCCAGATCTATTCTGAGGATGCGGCATGGCTTATGACGGATGTCCTCAAAGGGGTGCTCAATGCGCCGTATGCGACGGGACACCGGTTAAAACTGGATGGCGGACAGATTGCCGCAGGCAAGACTGGCACGACAAATTCCGGCAAGGATGTATGGTTTTGCGGATATACGAAGTATTTTACAACGGTTGTCTGGGCGGGCTATGACGCGCCGCGCGCCATGCCGGGAGCCAGCGGCGCATCCATTGCGGGGGGCATATGGAAGACGTATATGGATCAGATCCATAAGAAAAAAGCGCCGGAGGACTTTGCAGCGCCAGATACGATCTGCCTGGCATCGTATTATGCGGACGGCTCGATCCGGGAGGGGACAGAGACGAAGGCAACGGCAGAGAGGACTTCGGGAAAGGATTACTTTTCTACGCTGATCCTTGCGGAAAAAGCTGATTATGCCGGAAAATTAAAAGATGTGAGATATCAGAAGACCATATTAAAGAAATTAAAAGCATTTGAGTCGATGACGATAGAAGAGCTGGCAGATTATTATGCTTTTGAAGAGGCGTATAAGGAAGTATGGGATAGGATCGCCGCCATAGAGGATGACGACGTAAGGAAAAGCTATGCGGCCAGGGCAAAAAATAAATATAATTCCCTGAAGATGGAAGGAATAGAATGGTCAAAGGTAGCCAAAGAATACGAAAAGGCTCTGAAGGAAGAATATGCCCTGCAGGCAAGGGAAAGTAAGAAACGATCAGAAGAGGCAAGACAGCAGAAACTACATGAGAGCAGAGTAAAACTTGCCCGGACAAGGATCAATAAGCTGCGCACATATAAGAAACAGCCGGACAATATGGATGAGCTGATCGCACAGGCAAAGGAAGCGCTGGATGCCTGTAAGAATTACGGCGAGTATGCTTCGCTGAAGCGTGCTTATGACCGTAATGTAAAATATATCAGGTCGCTGCCGGATAAAGAGGACAGCGATATGGAAAGCGTGGAGGAAGACGAGACGCCCGAACCGGAAGAAACGCCGCAGTCGGAGGAGACGCCGCAGCCGGAAGAGTGACGGCGGGAAAGAAAAGATGCGGCGGCCAGAGGAGACACAGCAGCCGGAAGAGTGACGGTGGGAAAGAAAAGGTGCGGCAGCCGGAGGAAACGCCGCAGCCGG
>CANQCD010000138.1 GCA_947589455.1 uncultured Lachnospiraceae bacterium
CCGACTGCTATGTCGCACTCTTCCAAAAGTCTCTTCTGCCTGTCGCCGGAATCCTCCAGAGAGACCGGCAGGAACGCCGCCCCCACATACTGGACGGCAAGCAGTAACAACGGCAGCATGACAGACCGTTCCAGCAGCACTCCCGCCACAGCGCCGCAGCCAATATTTCTTTGGCGCAGCCAATCCGCCGCCCGGTAAAACCAGGCGAGCGCCTGCCCGCAATCCCACTCGCTTCGGTCGTCCTTTAGGATCGCGCTGTCGTCGCCCTCCGCCACTGCGCGCAGACACCGCTGCAAAAACAGCTGAACCGGTGTTTTTTTCGGTTTTACAGGCTTCGCGCTATTTACCATGCGGTAAGCTGCCATGTCTTTTTCTGTCAAAAGCGAAATTTCTCCCAGGCTGCGCCCGCCGCATATCTGCTCCATCAAGAACAGATACCGCTCTGCAAGCCGCTTAGCCTGTTCTCTTCCATAACAGGACGTCTGGTAATAAATTTCCAGGGACGGGCGCTCTTCTTCATCATTGATCCAAATGCGCAGCGGCGTGTCAATGCAGTTCCCAGGGACTTCACGGTACTCCCTGTCCTCTTCCATCCGCATCCCCTGCGGGTAGTACGACGCCAGAATCTCAAAATCCATTCTGGCCTCCGGCGCCATCCCCTGCAATCCCTCCAAGCTGTAGCAGGCATACCGCAGGCTTATCATGAATTGCTCCTCCAGCCTGGCGCACTGCGCCTGAACATCTCCGTCCTGCCAGGTACAGGCAATCGGAATCAGCCGGCTAAACAGCCCCGCCACATCCCGGTACTGCCTGCGGCGGTATGATGTCAGCCGGCCGATCACACCGTGACGGATTCCTCTGCGCAGGAACAGTTCCGTAAAAAATACCAAATACCAAACGCTCTCTACAGAAATCTTTTCTTTTTTTGCAAAATTGTGGATTTTACGATATAACTCTTCAGAAATGGGCATTTTTATCCTTTCCGCCCTGGCAGAAAAGCGCTCGGCATGTTCCAGCCAATCCCCTGATGAATCCGAAAAGTTAGATTGTATCCACCGCTTTGCCTGTTCCTGAGAAGCTGTTTTTTCCTCTCCACTGGCAACCAGCGCCAGATACCGGTTATCCGGCGCAGTCTGCTGCAGCCATTGTCCCGGCCCCAGCCTGCGGATCTTTTCGATGGAATCTCTCTGCCATTCAATCAGAAGCAGCAGGGAAATTCTGTCCACAACCAGATGGTGGAACTTCTCACAGCCGCACCAGCTCCCATCGCCAAAATGGAACACAGCGAAACGATACAGTGGCGCTCCTGTCAAAAACGGTTCTTCCATCCAACGCCGGATACGGCGTTCCTTCTCTATATCACCCTCTTCTGCACACTCATATACTGGCACTTTCACTCCAGTCTCTTCTGTCACCTTCAGACGCCCCCGTCCGCAGTAACGCAGCCGCAGGGCTCCATGGATCACTGGCATTGCGGCGAGCATCTGCCGTACAACGGCCAGATCCTCTTCGGCGAAAAGAAAGTATCCCCCGGTGAAACACAGATTTTTCTCCGGATAGGAAAGCATCATGTTCTCAATATTTCTTTGCGCCGGCAGCAGAGGATATTCCTGTTCTTCCACTATTTCCTGCTCCATTCGTTCCTCCTCCTCTGCCGATCAATCCCGCTCGTGCTTAAAACAAAGGCATATCACCCCACCCCCCGAGTTTCCAGTCATTTATTGCCCCTCACTGGCAAGCTCACTTATACTTATTCAACATTATATCACAATTTTTTTCATATTCAAAATATAATATACGCCAATTTTTGCCGTCCAATTTTTATCGATTTTAGGCACTTTTTTATTACATATCCAAAAATACAAGACTGCGCGCAATCCCTTTGCTACTTACGTTTTGGAACTTCCCCAAAAAACGGCGCCGGGCATCATTTTGTACTTGTGAATCAAGAAAATATCCATTATAATAAATATCCATTATAATAATAAGCTGCATTGTCAATTATGTGACTAATCAAGCAGAAACAGCAAAGGAGGAAAAACATGGCAGATAACACTTTAGAACAACAGATCCTGGATATGATCATTGAAAAAATGGACTTAAAAGAGATCGTCGCAGAACTCCCGGAGGAGAAACTGGCATATGACGCCGCCCTTTTCGAGTCGATCGACCCGGATGGGATCGCGCTGGATTCCATTGCGGCGCTGGAACTTGTAGTCCTGTTAAAGGAGCATTTCGATATCACCGTCCAGGACGAAGACATGGCAAAGCTTACCACCGTAGCCAATATTGCTGATTTTGTCCGCAATTCAAAATAGGAGGCAGCATGAAAAAAGAATGTGTTGTTGTAACCGGTCTGGGCGTTGTTACATCCAACGGCCAGAACGTAACTGATTTTTTTGAGAATTGCCAGGCAGGGCAGCGGGGTATCACAGACTCTCCCTGCTCTGTTTTCGACACTTCTAAACTCCTCACCCCCTTTTGGGGACAAGTTACAGAGAAAAAGGATGGGCGGCAGTCCTCCCACATATTTCGCGCCCAGGCGCTGGCAGAACAGGCCGTGGACGAAGCGCTGTCCGACGCAGGCATCGACCGGCGGAAACTGCAGGAGATGGGAATGCGTTCTGCCCTGCTCCTTGCCTCGCTCAGCTATGACGATTACCATATCCTGGAAATCTCTACCCAACAGGCGACAACAGGCCGGGCACAAAATCTTGATTCTCTCTCTGAGCTTTCTTCCCTTGCGCTTCATATGAAAAAATATTGTGGCATCGCCGGTGCGTGTTATGATTTTTCGTCCGCCTGCTCTTCCAGTACGGCGGCGATTGGCAGCGCAATGGAATTAATCCGATCCGGCCAATGCGATATCGCTGTCGTCTGCGGTGTGGACGCCCTTTCTAAGATGGTAGGCTACGGCTTCCACAGTCTGAAGGCGCTCAGCTCGCAGCTGTGCCACCCCCTGGACGAAGAGCGGGACGGCATTAATATCGGCGAGGGATGCGGCGTCCTGGTATTGGAATCGGCTTCCCACGCCGAAGAGCGCCATGCGAAGATCTATGCAGAATGTGTCGGCGCTTCTACCGGAAATGAAGCCTTTCACATTACCAGCCCGGACACCACCGCCGACGGTTTTTTCCGCTCGATGGAAGCCGCGCTGGACGACGCCGGCCTTCCGGCAGAATCAATCGACTATGTAAACCTTCACGGTACAGGGACGCCAATCAATGACCGCATTGAACTTTCCGCATTAAACCGTCTCTATGAGACAGCCGGACAGCGGCCGTATCTTTCTTCTCTCAAGACATTGATCGGGCACTGTATGGGAGCCGCCGGGGCATTAGAAGCCATTATGACTATCCTGTGCCTCCACAGGCAATCCTATCTCCCCGCCTTTTATGTCGAACACCCAATGGAGGAACTCGGCGGCTTTTCTATCTCGCCGCCAGAAGAAGGGACAGCAATGCACTACGCCCTGTCTAATTCTTTTGCCTTTGCCGGCAACACGGCAAGCGTCATCTTCCGCCATCGAGGGGAATCTGACCGCGATCTGCCCGAAACAGACCAAAAGCCTGTCTTCCCTGTCTGGATCAACGGCGTCGGCATCCTGACTCCCCGGATTTCCGACATTTCCCAGTGGAAGCAGGAACTTTACAGCGCTTCTACTTCTGTAGAAGAAAATTCAGATACGGAAAAAGAGGGTACGCCAAACTCCCTTTTATATAATGGTTCTACTTCTGTAGATTGCAGTTCGCTCCCCACTCCGCTTCCTGGCATCTCCGTCAGGAAACTCCGAGGCGTGAACCACCTGTCCCGCCTCGTCATGTCCTCTGCCCTGCAGGCAGAAAATGACAGCGGGCTTGACCATACCACATGGGACGCCAAACGGACGGGCACTTATTATTCATCGGAACCCGGCGCGATAACAGAACGCCTGGAATATGGGAAAATCGTAGCGGAAGAACATCCGGAATTATGTAATCCGACTGTATTTGCCAATATTTCACCAAACGCGCCGCTGGGATATCTTTGCATGAACTTAAATTGTAAAGGTCCAAGCGCAAGTTTCCACGGCGCCTCTGCACTGACGCCATCTGTGCTTTCCCTCCAAAATGGAAGCTGCGATACCGTCCTTAGCTGTATGGCAGAAGAATATGAACCGCTTTTGGCAGAAGCCCGAAAAGCAGCTTACCAGGAAAGCGGCGTCACTCTTCTGCTGCAAAATAAAAAAACAGCATGTTCCTATTGCCGGATTGAGCAGATTGCCACCTGCGACCTCAACAGCCCTGACGCAATGCAGACTGTTTCAAAGTCGCCGGATATCATCTTTGCAGAAAACAGCAAGACCGCACCTGAAGCCCAGCAATACCAATGGCTGCAGAAGCATTACAAAGCTGTCCCGCTGCTTTCTGTAAAAGACGTCACAGGTCCTCTGGCCGGTGATTCTTTATATGCCGCTGTCGCACTTGCCGCTGTCTGCCTTCAAAAGCAGAAGCTGCCGGATATCCTTGCCGAACAGAACAACTTGCCGCAGGGATTTGCTGTTTCAACGATCCTTGTCACAGGCTGCGACGCCTGTTTGAATTATCACCAGATTTTATTATCCACCGGGGAGGACTAACATGAATATTTTGAAAAATAAGAAAATCATTATTCTGGGCAGCGGACGGGGAATTGGTCGTGCTACAGCTGTGGAATGCCTGAAACTCGGCGCTTCACTGGGCTGCACCTGGCACACCTCCGAAAACGCCATGAGCGATTTAGCACACCTTGCCGATTCCCTGCACAGCGCTTTCTTTCACACACAAATAGACATTGCCGACAAAGATTCCGTTGACAAGGGCATGGATTATCTCATAAACCAGCTTGGCGGCGTGGACGTATTAATCAACTGTTCCGGCATAATAAAAGACCGCGCATTTCCTTTTCTGGATGCAGACAGCTGGGAACAGGTAATCCATACAAACCTGACAGGTGCTTACTATGCCGCCCATAAGGTACTCTTACCCATGGTCGCCGCCAAAAACGGGACAATCTTAAACGTCAGCTCTGTCAGCGCTATCACAGGCGTTGCGGGACAGGCAAATTATGCCGCTTCCAAAGCCGGACTGACCGGTCTTACAAAGGCGCTGTCAAGGGAACTGGGTCCTTATCAGATCCGCGTCAATGCAGTCGCACCCGGATATGTGAAAACAGAAATGACAGAACACCTGAAAGAAAAACTCATCAAAGAAGCAATGGAACGCATTCCACTGAAACGAATGGCAGAGCCGGAGGAGCTTGCCCACGTCCTCGCTTTCCTGGCAAGCGACCTGGCAAGCTATATCAACGGCCAGACAATCGTGGTAGATGGAGGGCTGTCCTGATTTGGGCGGGTTTGCGACAGAGCACAGCAAATGGAGGGCTGTCCTGATTCGGGCGGGCTTATGACATATAGAGGATCAGTACGGCGACGCCGTCCGGCTCTCCTGCACCGTACTCATTGTTTTTCTCCCCCGTACCGGCAGACTGCAAAATCCGGCTCTCACACTGCACCTTGGCCAAATTGCCCACCGCCAGCTCCACACTTACTTTTGTCGCCACCGTATCGCCCGGCGCCGGCAGGCGCTGAAACTGCGCCTCCTCAATTCCCGCAAGATACATATGGTTACATTTTCTTTTCCGGTTACGGTATCCCATCAGCGCCGAAGCGGATTGCGCCATATGCTCTATCATATAACTCGCAGACACAGGGAGGTAATCTCCTATTGTCACTTTTCTTTCCGTACAGATTTTCTCATCTGACAATTCATTGATACAATCCACCAGCAAAAAAGGAATCCTCTGGGGGATTAACTCTAGCAGGTTTATGCAGTCCATTTTTTCCCTTTCCTTTATCAATCGAATCCCTGTTATAACTAATTGTCATTGCCCCTACATGACTAGAATATTAAAAAAAATTCTAGCATAATAACAATTCAAATGCAACATATTACTCTGCTGTCCTGCAAAAATTTTAAAAAAATACATCTTGACATATTACACTTCATATGTTATAAAGTATCAAAAGAGGTCCTATTTTTCTAAAGTGTAAAAATCCATAAGAAATTTTCTGTAAGGATGATCCGTAAATAGCAGCCTTTTTTCACCACCAACAATTTGACTTTCCCCATTTTTTATCACTCAATTAACCGAAAGCCCCCATTCCAAAGTATTCCGCTAGTGTCATCTGTT
>CANQCD010000139.1 GCA_947589455.1 uncultured Lachnospiraceae bacterium
CCGAGAGACTATATAAAGAGAATGGAGGAAATCAAAATGAAAATTCTGGAGGGAAATGTAGTAGCAGAAGGCGCTAAAATTGCGATTGTCGGCGCGAGGTTTAATGAGTTTATCGTATCAAAGCTGATCAGCGGGGCAAGAGACGGCCTGGTACGTCACGGCGTTCAGGATGATGATATCACGCTTGCCTGGGTTCCGGGGGCATTTGAGATTCCAGTGATCGCAAAAAAGATGGCGCTTTCCGGACAATATGATGCCGTTATCTGTCTGGGGGCGGTGATCCGCGGGGCGACCAGCCATTATGACTATGTCTGCGCTGAGGTGTCAAAGGGAATTGCGGCAGTCAGCTTAGAGGCGGGGATCCCGGTTATGTTTGGCGTGATCACGACAGATAATATTGAGCAGGCGATTGAGAGAGCCGGGACAAAAGCCGGCAATAAGGGATACGACTGTGCCCTGGGAGCGATTGAGATGATCAATCTGGCAAAGCAGCTTTAAAAATCCATTGACTTGCCTGTTAAATCTGATATAATGATAGGCAAATCAGGCAGATTTGCCTGTATGCAGTACGTGACAAGAATATGGCAACGGTCTGTTGCGTGATTTTTTTGGAATTGTTTTTAGAAAGCAGATGTTGTTTCTGTGATAATCAGCGGCAACGGTCTGTTGCGTGATTTTTGGAATTGTTTTTAGAAAGCAGATGTTGTTTCTGTGATAATCAGCGACAACGGTCTGTCGAACGATTCTGTGGAATTGTTTTTTGGAAAGAGAGGAAATCATACTTTCATGTTTCAAAATTTATATCCTGATGAGGATGCTGCCTCGGCATACGAAATTGATTATGAAGCTTATTACCAAAAAGGCTACCGGGGTATTTTGTTTGATGTGGATAATACGTTGGTGGAGCATGACCAGCCTGTCACACTGGTTGCGATTGAGTTGTTTGAGCGGTTGGCTGAAATGGGATTTAAGACCTGCATTATCTCAAACAACAAGGATGAGCGGGTAAAACCGCTGGCGGATGCGCTGGAATCCGACTATGTCTATAAGGCGGGGAAGCCTTCTGCAAGAGGTTATCTGCAGGGGATGGAGCAGATGGGGACCACGCCGGAGACAACGCTGTTTATTGGCGACCAGATTTTTACTGATATCTGGGGGGCAAATCGCGCAAAGGTTCATTCGATTCTTGTCAAGCAGATTGCGAAGCATGAGGAAATACAGATTGTATTCAAAAGGCTGTTAGAAAAGATTGTCCTGTTTGGATATTATCGGAAGAAAAATAAAATCAGCACAGCCACATAGAATGGTTTCGTTTATTTTGCCGTATGGGGATTCTTCCCGTACGGCATTTATGCATTATCCGGGCAGCGTTGGTGAATTATCCGGGCAGCGTTGGTGAATTATCCGGGCAGCGTTTATGCATTATCCGGGCGGTGTTTATGAATTATCCGAGCAGTGTTTGTGCATTATCCGGGCGGCCAGTTTTTGATCTTCTCAGAAATAGAAACTTTTTCGTAAATTTCCAGATATCTTTTGCTGGTAAATGCTTCGATATAATTTTTTTCAAAGTGTTTTTCAAATCCCCGCTCTTTTAAAATATCCGCCGCTTTATTATAAGCGACGGCGGCTTCTTCTGCTGTGGTGTAGTTTCCAATCAGATAATCGCCGCGGATATGGATTTTTGCGGTATAGGTTTTTTTTGTTCCGTCTTTTGTACATTCCACTCCGTGATAGGGATTAAAAATTTCAATATTGCTGTAGCGGAAATCATTACTGTCTCCATTTACGAAACGGAAGTCAATGCCCGGCCTGGCAAAGTTTTTGATACCATAGCGGGAGCGGATGTTTGTCTGCATCCCATATTCTGCGACAAACAGATGATTTCCCCGGCGCATAATGGAGTGGTTGGAGTAATAAAACAGGTCGTCTGTGTCAAAGATTAAAATGTCGGTGGGAGACAGATAATAGGTAAAAAAATTACTCCACATATAGATTGGCGTCTTAATATAAAAACCGTTATTCTTAAAATTGACCAGAGAGATCCATTTGGAAAACGGCAGCGCCTGAAATTCTTCTTTGTGATATCCATCTGGCGAGATTTCTTCTGTGCAGTCCAGTATTTTTTTTGCTTCCAGATAACACTGGTGCGCCGCTTCTTCCGTGGGAAAACTTCCCAGGCTGATGTGTTTGCTGCGAAATGTGATGGAAGAGCGGTAATAGATGGAACCGTCTTTTTTTGATGCAGTGGAAACGCCGGCAAATGATGACATGGAAATCTCCTTTCTGGAAATAATCTTATATTATGATAAATCAAATGTGAGGGAAACGCAATAGTGTGAGCGGAAGGCAGAGGCGGCGGCTGTCGTTTTTTGTTGCAATTTGCCTGGCAAATGTTGGATATATACGAAAAGCCGGTTTAGTAAGGGAACTTTTTTCTGCAAATGTTACAAAAATATGTAATATATGAATAAAAAGACAAAAACCGCCATATAATTTGTAATATATTTGTAACAACCCTTGTCTGTGCCAGGAAAATTTTCTGATGGAGGCAGGGGAAAATCACACAATGTATTAATGCGCAGTTCACAGGGCGGTTATCCCGGCTGTCCAATCTCTAAAGAGCATTGTGCCGGAATGACAGGGAAAGGCTGGATGCGCAGGAATGGAGAGTAAAATGAATAGGATAGTGAAAGGTGCAGTGACTGCTTTGGCAACAACAGGAGTGATCATCTGGACGCCGCAGAATCAGGCGGTGGCGCAGGCACCGACAGGAAGCGCAGTAGTGGTGGGGGAACATTATGAGAGCAGCGGTACAGGTGAGATCACCCTGCTGCCAAACCAGATATACCGCACAGAAGAGCAGATTGAAAAAGAGGAACAGGAAAGCGAAAATGCACTGGCAGTACAGAATGCGGCAAAACAAAAAATCGCATCTCTGGCCGCCAGCAGGGAGGACAGGATCAAAGAGGAAAAGAAAAAAGCAGAACTGCTCCGCAAAAAACGCCTGGCTGAAAAAAAGGCAAAACAGGAGGCCAGGAGAAGAAAAGCGATCGCCGCATACGTCAGCGCATCTTCCGGAAGCAGGGACCGAAAGATCCTGGAACGGATCGTCGAGGCAGAGGCCGGCGGGGAGAGCATTAGGGGCCGCGTATTAGTGGCAAATGTAGTGCTAAACCGTGTCAAGAGCAAAAAATTCCCGTCTTCTGTAGAAGGGGTTGTCTTTTCACACAGTGGATCCCGATATCAGTTTTCGCCGATATCCGACGGCCGTTATTATACGGTGAGAGTTTCCAGTGGAACCAGAAAGGCTGTTTCTATGGCGTTAAATGGAGACGACCCATCGCAGGGGGCGTTATATTTCATGGAGCGTTCCTATGCGGACAGCTCAAATGTAAGCTGGTTTGACCGTGCTCTAAACAGGCTGTTCCGCTATGGCTGCCATGAATTTTATAAATAAGCAGTGATATGAAATCACAGGAAGTCCTTGAAAATCCAAAATTGATATTGTATAATATCGTTATCTCCGGCACAGAGCAATTCTGTGCCGGATGTTCTAAAAGGACTATTTGACGGAATGGTGGATGAATGGAGGATATTATGGAGATCAGATATCAGAGTACGAGGAGCAGCGGGGAAACAGTGACGGCTTCCCAGGCAATTTTAAAAGGACTTGCAGAGGACGGAGGATTATATGTACCGACTGTGATCCCGGGACTGGATTGTTCCCTGGAAGAAATCTCAAAAATGGATTACCAGGAGACTGCTTATCAGGTGATGAAGCAGTTTTTCACTGATTTTACGGAGGACGAGCTCAAAACATGCATTAACCGCGCATATGATGATAAATTTGATACAAAGGAAATCGCTCCTCTGGTACAGAAAGACGGAGTATATTATTTAGAACTGTTCCATGGGGCAACGATCGCTTTTAAGGATATGGCGCTGTCAATCCTGCCGCATCTTCTGACGACATCAGCAAAGAAAAACAAGATCACAAACCAGATCGTGATCCTGACGGCAACTTCCGGCGACACGGGGAAAGCGGCTCTGGCCGGGTTTGCCGATGTGGAGGGGACCCGCATTATTGTCTTTTATCCCAAGAACGGCGTCAGCGCCATCCAGGAGAGGCAGATGATCACTCAAAAAGGGTCTAATACTTTTGTTGTGGGGATCACTGGAAACTTTGACGATGCGCAGAGCGGCGTCAAGGCGATGTTTAATAATAAAGAGCTGGCTAAGGTTATGGATGAAAAGGGATATCAGTTTTCCTCCGCCAATTCGATCAATATCGGCCGTCTGGTCCCGCAGGTGGTCTACTATGTCTATTCCTATACAAGGCTTTTGGCAAAGGGAGAAGTGGAAAGCGGGGAGCCGGTAAATTTTGTCGTTCCGACGGGAAATTTCGGCAATATCCTTGCGGCGTTTTATGCGAAAAACATGGGCGTCCCTGTGGGAAAATTAATCTGTGCGTCCAATGAAAATAAGGTCTTGTTTGACTTTTTTGAGACAGGCGTGTATGACAGAAATCGGGAATTTATCCTGACGTCTTCTCCGTCGATGGATATTTTGATCTCCAGCAACTTAGAACGGCTTTTGTATATGTTGTCAGGAGGTAATGCGGAGGCGACACAAGAGCGCATGAACGCCCTTTCCGGAGAGGGGAAATATGCGATTACGGATGAGATGCGCGGCCAGATGAAAGATTTTGTCGGCGGCTGGGCGGGGGAAGCGCAGACTGCCGCAGAGATCAAACGGGTATACGAGGCGTCCGGCTATGTGATGGATACACATACGGCAGTGGCTTCCGCCGTTTACCATGACTATAGAGCAAAAACAAAAGATACGGCAAAGACGGTGATCGCTTCCACGGCAAGCCCGTATAAGTTTGCCACCAGCGTAATGACAGCTATTGATGAAAAATACCGGGGGATGGACGATTTTACACTGATCGATGAACTGCAGAAGACTTCCGGCGTCAAGATCCCAAAGGCAGTGGAGGAAATCCGCAGCGCGCCGGTGCTGCATGATACTGTGTGCGAGACGGCGGATATGCAGAAGACGGTGGAGAAAATCCTGGGACTGTAGGGCGGATCGCTGCGAAAGAAAAGCCCTGAAAATCGGAAGTATGATATGTTACACAGAAACGGGGGAAGCATGAAAATTTCAAAAAAGGGAAGGTATGCATTGCGTTCGATGGTATATCTTGCAGTCAATAAGAAAGAAGAGAAAATCACATTAAACGATATTGCAAAGATCAACGATATCTCGGTCAAATATCTGGAGCAGATTTTTTCCAGCCTGCGCAGGGCAGGGCTTGTGAAAAGCATCCACGGTATAAACGGCGGATATTTTCTGGGGCGCCTTCCAGAGGAGATCACAGTGGAGGACGTGTTGACCGCCGTTGAGGGAGATTACCGGATTGAGGATGAAGTGGCAAGCGAGGAATGTATGTTAAAGGGCATTTCCAATGCGGTACAGAGACTGGTGATCGATGAGATCAACCGGGTGACAGGGGAGGTCATCAGCGGGGTATCGCTGCAGGATCTGGCGGATGAATATTCCGGAAAAGACAGGGATGGGGATGAGATGTATTATATCTGAGGCGCCGGACACCCTGTTTTTATGGGATAGGAAATTGCAAGTCCTCCTATAGGAGAACTTTGAAATGTAGTGGAGCACAAGGACACCAGCGCAGGCGATGCCCTTTTTTATGAGATAGGAAATTGCAAGCCCTCCTATAGGAGGACTTTGAAATGTAGTGGGGCGCAAGGGCACCAGCGCAGGCAGCGCCCTTTTTTCCGGCAGGGGTGGAAGAGGAAAATGCAAGATTTTTCTTGCATTTTTTTACTTTTTATGGTAGTCTGGATAAGTACGTTTTGTATTGGCGTGTTTGCTGTCCATTTTTTTGGATCGAAGGAAAATGGCGGCGGAAACAATACAGGGAAAATAGTAATCACATATGTGGATTGCGCGGTGGTGCCAGGCTCATGGTCTCGCGTTTGGAAGCATATGGAAGCAAAAAACCAGATGGAGGTAGTAAAATGAGCGTTATTTCAATGAAACAGTTACTGGAGGCAGGTGTTCACTTTGGACATCAGACAAGAAGATGGAATCCGAAAATGGCGGAGTACATCTACACAGAG
>CANQCD010000140.1 GCA_947589455.1 uncultured Lachnospiraceae bacterium
CACGCCTGATGCGGAGAACATCATCGAACTGAATGGCATTAAGAGTGAGCTTGTCATTTGCATGGACAGGGAAAGGAACTAATGGGATGAAATCAAAAAAGGGAAACCTATTATTTCAAGTTTCCCCAATTCTTTTCATATTTTTTAACCTATTTTTTACTTAGGGCAATGCCCGGAGCGCAGTTTTTTCATTGCTTCTCTCGCGGACAGATTAATCCGGAAAGCGGCGCAAAAGCTGTCATTGCTTCTCTCGCAGACAGATTAATCCGGAAAGCGGCGCAAAAGCTGTCATTGCTTCTCTCGCAGACAGATTAATCCGGAAAAAGCGGCGCAAAAGCTGTCATTGCTTCTCTGTCGCAGACAGATTGATCCGGAAAAAGCGGCGCAAAAGCTGTTTCCCGTGGAATGGGAAAAGCGGCGAGAGATACCCATCTCCAATCAGCACCGGATTGAAGACAAGCGCCAGCGCTAACAGCACGCTTCCTGTGATAAAACCGCCCAGACCAAATATCGCTGTCAATATCAGGCAGATCATACGGAAAAATTTGATCGCATAGCCGAGTTCCATATTGCTCTGCGTATAGTTTGCCACGGCAACAAACGCCATGTAAAGCATGATCTCTGCGTTGAACCAGCCAGAACTTACCGTATAATCGCCAAAAACAATCCCGGCGACAATGCTCAGCGGCGTCGTCAGCATATTCGGCGTATTGATCGACGCCATCTTTAATCCGTCAATCGCAAATTCTAATAGAAGAAGCTGCACCACAGGCGGCAGGTTCACCTTATCTTTGATCAATATAAAAGAGAAATCCTCCGGCACCCACTCCGGATGCTGCAGCAAAAGCAGGAAAATCGGCGTGATATAGATTGCAACAACGCTGGTAAGCATTCTGGTCAAGCGAAGGTACGTCCCTGTGACCGGAGGAAAATAATAATCATTGGCGTCTTCTAAAATGCTGAATAGAGATGTTGGAATAACCATTGCTGCAGAAGAATTGTCTACCATCACGACAACACTCCCCTCTAACAGGCACGCCGCCGCCGTGTCGGGACGCTCCGTGTATTTAAAGCGCGGAAACGGATTCCACCAGCTTCTCGGAAACAACATTTCCGCAAGGCTTTCCTGATTCATTGTCAGAGAATCAATGTTTAACGAATCAATCTTATCCAATACTTTCTGCAGCCTTTTTTCATCAATCCTTCCTTTCATGTACGCAACAGATACATCCGTCCGGGAAGCCCGCCCTACTTTGTGTATGGTAAAGATCAGCTCCGGATCACGAATCCGCCGGCGGATCAACGCCAGATTCGGCACAAGGGATTCAATAAAACCATCCCTGGAGCCCCTCAATACCTTGTCTTTTTCCGGCTCGTCCACGTTGCGGCCCGGATACTCACGGAAATCAAACGCAAGGATTTCCTGAAATCCCTCTATTAAAAAGCAAGTCAGCCCTGATAGCAGAAAATGGATAAAATCCTCCTGTTTTTTGATCGTGATAATATCCATATAAGGCGCAAATTTATCCAGAAAGTCCTGATATTGCTCCGGCATCTCCTTTTCCTTGATAGAATACATAAATTCAAGCACTTTTTCCGATACTTGCCCCTGCAAAAAACCATCCACGGCAAACAGGCTTGCCTTTCTTCCCCCAATCAGCAGATTCCTGTTCAGGATATCAAAACATTCCCCTACATGGAGAAGCTCCCGGACTGCCCTTTTTCTCTGTTCAAAGTCCCCCTGAAAAATATCCAGCCCCTGCCCGCTTCCGCTTTTTTCACTCTCTCTTTCTTTCATACTGCACTCCATTCCGCATATGCCATGCACTTTTTTAAAATTCAGTATGTGCCAGTTATGGAAATTTATTCGTGCTGTACTGGCTTTTTTCGTTTCCCCTCTCTTTTATACTGCGCTCCATTCCGCATATGCCATGTATTTTTTTAAGTTTCCATCTATATCGGATTTGTGCGCACTTGTATCTGCCACTGATTTCGCCATGTGCATAAACGCAGATTACTTATCTGTGCGCACTCCGATCTGCCGCTGGTTTCGCCAGCTATGGAAATTTATTTCAAAATTTAGTTGGAAATCTTACCGGAATTTGACTTTTTGGGGATTCGCGCTATAATAAAAGCCTGCCACGGCAAAACAGCCAAATCAATTTGCTATTCCACAGAACAAAACGGTGGACAATGCAATCCGCCTCACCACAGAACAAAACGGCGGACAATGCACCCCGCCTCACCACAGAACAAAACGGCAGGCAATGCAATCCGCCTCACCACAGGATAAAGGAGGTTCCATGTCAGTCAGCGCTTATGATGAAGCCTTATTTCATAAGGCGTGTGAAGAGATTATCCATATAGAACGTGAAAAAAACGGCATCGGCACACTGCAGGAAAAGACCGTCCATGCCGTCCTGAAGCAGTTTTACGAACCAGAGCTTTCGCATCAGGAAATCCGCATCGGCAAATTTGTCGCCGATATTTTCCGTGAGGAAGAAATCATTGAGATTCAGACGCGCAGCTTCAACTCCATGCGTAAAAAACTAGACTATTTTCTGGAACAATACCCTGTGACGATCGTCTATCCGATCATACATACAAAATGGCTATTCTGGATTGACGAGGAAACCGGAGAAGTCTCTAAAAAGAGAAAGTCTCCGCGCACCGGCAGCCCCTATGACGCCTATTACGAATTATATAAGATCAAACCCTACCTGACGCATCCAAATCTCCACCTCTGTCTGGTTCTGATCGATGCGGAAGAATACCGCCTGCTCAACGGCTGGAGCCGCGACAAGAAGAAAGGTTCTACCCGCTATGACCGGATTCCGGTAAAACTGGTAGATGAATTTTATATCGGCAGCCCCGCTGAATATGGATGTGTCATACCGGAAAACCTTCCGTCCCATTTCACTTCCAAAGACTTTTCCAAAGCGGCAAAAATCCCCCGCTCCCTTGCGCAGACAGCGCTCAATATCTTAACTTATATCAAGGCTGTCTCCCGCGTTGGAAAACAGGGGAATAGCTGGCTATATCAAGTTGATATATAAACCTGCGCCTGCCGTGCACGATTATAAAATCGGCTGCTGCAGGACGATGTGCACGATTATAGAATCGGCGCTGCAGGACGATATAGAAACGCCCCGCCTACCCTTCCGGTCCCAGCAACGTAATATCGATCACATCAGAAACAGCTGTCGCCTTAAATGTCCCATCTTTATAAGTATGCGACATCGTCAATTTAAACACAGCCTGAATCTCTTTGTCCTGCGCCGGCTTCAATGAGATCAGCGGAAGGATAAACCCTACGTACTTTCCTTCATATTCATCTTCGCCCGGCAGGAGTTTTCTAGAACCAATCGTTACGCCGGAAACTCCACTGTAACTCCCTGTTTCTTCATTATACGTATAAAGGCCAATATCATTCCAGATACTTTTTGTCACAGTGATCGGTTCGTCATACTGATCCAGCGTCCGCACCTCCACCGGCAAATACTCATTCTGAGTATCGCCGACCGGCTCACTGCTCAGTGTCGTGTAATGCGTCAGAGTAAAACTATAAGAATCTAACTCTAATGTTGTCAGCTTTCTGTTGGGGCATACTTCTACCGTTGCATCGGAATCACACGCAACTCCATCCTTTTCCAGATGGATACTATATGTTGTCACCTCGCTGATATATGTCATATTGTATGGATCCAGCCGGATTGCGTTAAACACTTCTGCATCTTCTGTCTCTTTCTCCGAGATCACGCCGTCAAGCCCCTTATAAGCCTTGACAAAAACGGCAAACCCCTCCGGCGCTGTTTCTGTCGTGATTTCTTCGTCTCCGCCCGGTATTTTCTCCAGTTTTGCCGCAGTCAGCTGAAATTCGAAACCATCCTCCCATATCGGCATCTCTTCGTTGTCCTCGTCCAATATCCGCACCGGGATATATTGATATGCGTCCTGATCGCCCGCAACCAGCATATCGCTCTCATAAATACTGCCTTCCAGTGATATGGAATCGATTGCCGGCATACGGCAGTCTACATGAACCTTCGGCGAGCCATAGACTCCTTCTGCACGGAATGTAAACTGATAGGATGCTTCTTTGCTGTTCCCGATATATTTTATCGCAACATACAGAACTTCGTCCTCCGGTTCCGCCTCATCTTCCATATAATCACTGTAATAATGTACTTCAAAATCTCTGTCCAGCACGTTTGTACCTGCACTGTCGCCTTCCATTACCGCCGTGATCGTCAAATCTTTTCTCTTGATCCGCACTTCATTTCCCTCATAATCACAGGAAACAATATCTACTTGGGCGGCCGTGCCGGATTTTAACTCCAGATCGTCAATCGGCTGAAATTCTAACTTATTCGGGTTTTGTACTGTTGTCACAGTAAAATATGCTTCTGCATCGCCGCAGGAAAGGAAAACGCCATATGTCCCGGAACGCTCTGTCGTATAACTGATCCCTGTAAATATCCCGTTTTTATCTTCCATACATTCCAGCGTGATCTCGCCGTCCTCCGGCGTCTCCTCTAATATGTTCTCTGTGACATAGACGTCTTCTGCCAGCGGCGCGTCCATCACTTTCCCCAGCATATCCCGGAAGACAAACCCGGCAAGCTCTACTCGCTCATAATTATAAGATGTTCCGTCTGCGCTTACATTTTTGAGCGCGCCTGTCTCGATTTTCCCGAGAACTGGATCGCTGACCTCAAGGCGCAGCGTCTTTTGCGCCGACCCATTGATAACAGCCTTGACCTCTACAAAACCAGCCTCTTTTACTTTTGCGGGTGCAGAAAATGTATCTGCTGTTTTTGTAATGCTTGCGCTCTCTGCCGCGCCGTCTCCCATAAATGCGATCACTTCCTGATCGGAAACAGTCCATGTCACCGTATCATGCTGCGTCAGGGCAATCTCATCGCCATACTGGTCTAATACCTGTATAGAAAAGTAAAATTTCTGCAGCGCGTCATGATTGGTATAAAAATCACTGTCCGGAATTTTTGTCGTTCCATCCGCATCTGCCACGGCGAAAAGATCTCCGACTGCATCAACTGTGCGTGGACTTCCCACTGTCACTAATTTGTTTACGGATTCTGCAAGCTCGGACAGGCTGACGGTAATGTCCAGCTGATGTCCCTGCAGTGCAGATGTGTCAAAAATACCTTCTGCGGCAGAAATATCCACATAGGGGTCAAGCGGCGCCTCCGGCGTCCCTCGGTCTTTGACCAGATATCCCATTTCCGCCTGCTCCGACGGCAGACGTATCCGATTATATTCTTCCAAAGAGGAATATACTTTCCCGTAAATATCTGTAATGCTATATTTTATCCTTGCATTGCTCTCCGGCGCTACTTCGTTTGAAAGGACAAGGAGCGCTGCCGCCTTTGACTGTCTGACGCAAGAGACGGGCTTTTTCAGAGAAACAGCGTTCCCCGCTGCATCCGTAATGCCTGACAGCCCTGTTATCTGATATGCGCCGTCAACGAACAGATTTCCCTCTGTGGCTGACAAAAGGACTTTTGTGTCATCGTCTTCCGCCGCGCTGACGGCAAACTGGCCGCCCACGCTGGATGCTCCTGTCATATCTTCTGCATTCAGTGTCTTTGCATAGGAAATTTCTGCTGCCGCATCTGACAAAACAACCGGTTCATTTATCGTCAGGAGCAGGCCGGCAGCTTCCTCCGCTACTTCCAGATTTGTAACAACAGGGCTCTCTGTATCTTTCTCCAGCTCTGCTACGATCGTCCCTGCATTTGTATCCTTTATCTCAAATGAATCCGAATAGTCGTTGTAACCCGCCTTGCTGACAGAAAGGGCATATGTTCCGCGCGCCAGCTTCTGCGTTGTCACACTGCTGACATTAACCGGCAGCTCACGATCCATTACAACCTCTGTCTCCGCAGAAATTCTGACACGTGCGCCTTTTACCGGACTGGTCGATGTTTTGTCCTGAATTACTATCTTTACAGCAGACAGAGGCGGCGCTGTACTGTCTGCTGACGGAGAAGAGGGCTCTGCACT
>CANQCD010000141.1 GCA_947589455.1 uncultured Lachnospiraceae bacterium
CCCAATTCCATCCGGATTGGGATATTCTGCAGACTGGGCGCATCAGCAGTACCGATCCCAATCTGCAGAATATCCCGATCCGGATGGAATTGGGGCGTGAGATCAGGAGAGTGTTTAAGGCAAGAGAGGGATTTGTCTTTGTCGATGCCGATTATTCGCAGATTGAGCTCCGCGTACTGGCGCATATGTCGGGGGATGAGGAGCTGCTGGAGGCATACCGTCAGAATCAGGATATTCACAGGAGCACGGCCTCGAAGGTATTCCACACGCCGTTTGATGAGGTGACGCCGTCCCAGAGGAGGGATGCCAAAGCAGTGAATTTTGGGATTGTGTATGGGATTAGTTCCTTTGGATTGAGCCAGGATTTAAATATTCCCAAAAAGCAGGCGCAGGAATATATTGACCAGTATTTTGCAACGTACCGCGGGGTAAAGGAATTTATTGACGGACTGGTGAAAAAAGCAAAGGAAACAGGGCTTTCTATAACAATGTTTGGCAGGATCCGTCCGGTGCCAGAAATCTCTTCCGGAAACTTTATGCAGCGTTCCTTTGGGGAGCGCGTGGCGATGAATTCCCCAATCCAGGGAACAGCGGCGGATATCATAAAGATTGCGATGGTTCGTGTCGCCGGCAGGCTGCGCCGGGAAAATTTAAAGGCGCGCCTTGTATTACAGGTGCACGATGAACTTTTGGTAGAGTCGCCTGTTTCAGAGAAAGAGCAGGTCAAGAGGATTTTGAGAGAAGAGATGGAAGGAGCGGCCAATCTGTCTATTCCCCTGGAGGTAGATGTGATGGAGGGGAAGGACTGGAAGGAAGCGCATTAATGCAATACACTATTTTGAATCGTTTCGCAATTACGGAAATGTTGAGACAGCGGGAAAGGGGGATTAGAGCTTGTATGTGATTGGGCTGACTGGCGGGGTGGGAAGCGGGAAAACGCAGGCGGCAAAGATTTTATCCCGGATTGCGGGAGCAAAGCTTCTGGTGGCGGACGAGATGGGCCACCAGGTTATGCGCGCCGGGAGCGCAGGCTGCCAGAGGATTACAGAACGGTTTGGCAAAGAGATTCTGGCGGAGGACGGCTCGGTTGACAGGGGAAAGCTTTCTGCGATTGTTTTCGGGGAAAGGCGTCTTTTGGATGAGCTCAACGCAATGATCCATCCGCTGGTAAAAGGGGAAATCGAAGCGTATCTTCTGCGGCACAGGCAGGAGAAGGGAGTTGTTGTGCTGGAGACGGCGATCATGTTCGAGACAGGGTGCGACGCCCTGTGCGACGAGGTGTGGATGGTCTATGCACCGGAAGAGGTCAGAATAGGACGGTTAAAGAAAAAGAGAGGATACACAGAAGAAAAATGCCGTCAGATCATTGCACAGCAGTACCGGGAAGAGGAATACAGAAAGCGGTGTAACAGGGTTGTCAGCAATGATGGAGATATGGTATTATTAGAAGAGAATTTAAAGTGTGCATTTGCAGAACTCCATTCTATGGAACCTTGAGATGGATAAGGAAATCTGTTCTATGCAGGAGGGGAAATGGATAAAAAGAAGACGATTTTGATAGCAGACGACCAAGCGGTAAACCGCATGATCTTAAAGCATATTTTTGTAGAGCAGTATGAGATCATTGAAGCGGTAGACGGGGTGGATGCGATTGAGAAAATTGAACAATATCGGGATGAGCTGGTGCTGATCCTGCTGGATTTAGTCATGCCGCGGAAAGATGGCTTTGGCGTGATGGAATATCTTGCCCAGAAGGAAATGGAAAATACGATTCCTACGATATTGATTACATCGGATACTTCGCTTGCAACGGAGTTGAAGGGCTATGAACATAAGGTGGCGGACATTGTGACAAAGCCGTTTAATTTACAGATTGTAATGCGGCGCGTGACAAATATTATAGAGCTTTACAGCCACAAGAGAAATCTGGAAGAGATGGTCCATGCGCAGCTCATGCAGATGGAAGAGCAGTATTATGAGCTCCAGTCTGCCAATGAAGAATTAAAGGAAAAATATTATAAAGTCTGCGGTAAATTCTGCAGCCTGGCGACGACCAGGGAGGTGCAGGGCGCCTGGCATATCCGCCGCGTACAGTCTTTTGTGCGGATCCTGTGCCGTTATCTGATGCAGGAATATCCAGAGTACCGCATTGACCGGGGCAAAATAGAAAAGATCGTGCGCGCCAGCGCTTTTTACGATATCGGCAAGGTTACAATACCGGATCATATCCTGTTTAAACCGGGGGCGCTGTCGCCGGAAGAGAGAGAGATCATGCAGACGCATACGATTGCCGGGAGAGGACTTGTGGAGGATTTAGACTGTATGGAGGATGAGGAGAGCCTGCAGTATGCGCTGGATATCTGCCATTACCACCATGAGCGGTATGACGGAAGCGGTTATCCAGAGCAGATGAAAGGAGAGGAAATCCCGATTGCCGCACAGATTGTCTCGATTTCGGAAGCGTATGCGGCATTGCTGCGCACGGGGAGTTACCGTGGCGCCTATTCCCAGGTGCGCGCTGAAAATATGATCATCAATGGGGAATGCGGCGTATTTAACCCGAAGCTGATTGATTGTTTCAAACTGGCAAAAGAGGAAATACGACAGCTCCTTATAATCCAGAATTAAAATATTGTATCAGCGGGAGATTGAGGTAGCCCTCTAACAGGGAGCTGATTGCAAGCAATAAAATCACCAGGAAAAAGAGAGGAATCTGTTTGAACAGGAGTCCTCTTTTTTTCGGTTGAAAAAAGAAAAAATCACTGCCCGCCGCATTGTTTTCCGGCAGAAACCAGTCTGTGTGAAATGCTTCTAATTTATTCAGGAAAAAGAGATACAGCGGCACACAAATCAGCGCCTGCGGCAGCAGAAAGCACAAAAACTGCGGGATGCCGCCCAGCCCATAGAGCAGGGTGCAAAAGGTAAACAGCAGTCCGTAGCAGGCGCCCGTATAAAATAAAAAGATAACATAATAGATGCGCCAGGCATTTGTCATTGCAAAAAATACCAGGAGAAGAAAACATTTTATATTTTCCCTCAGACAATAGAAAAAAACGTCCTGACGGTCTATGGCGAGCGCCGGAAGCCTGCGGATCGTATTCTGGAACAGGGAAAACGCCGGCGCATACAGGGCGTTTTCTAAAAGATTGCCGAGCAGGCAGCCGAGGACAAAGCTGATCAAAAAAAGAGCTGCGGTGAGCTTTTGAAAAAAGGAAACAGAGGAAACTAATTGCTTTTTTGACATCCGTTTTTTTGCCATAGGACACTCCCTTCATAAACCGAGCAAACGCCGCTTGAAAATTTGCTGCGGCGAACAACAGCCTATCTATAACTATGGGACAGACGGCAAAAATATGCATTGCCTTTGGGATGACAGGAATGTGGCGTCTTTTTTTGTAGAAAGATGTCGTAGCGCTTCCGTTGACACAGTAAATCGGCTCTTTTAAACTAAGATAGACGGCTGCAAAATATTGATTTACGGCATGGCTCTGGTATAAAAAATGAGCCGCACCGCCTGCGGGAGCGAGGTTTTGCGATGCTTACCGTCATGCGCGGCATGTCAGAAGAGCTGACCGCACCGTCTGCGGGAGCAGGGGTGCGCTGGCAAGTATCATAAGGGAGGAAGCGCCATGAAGAAAAGAGTGCTGTGGGAAAGCCTGGCAGGATGTATCCTTTTATTTGTTTTACTGGGTATTGTACAGAAATTGGCAGACAGTGGCGATGAGGACGTCACAATGGGAAGCGGCATCCTGCAGTTGGAGCGCCGGGAGAATGATACGCTCTGGGTTTATCCGGGCATGACGCAGGAAGTTTTTTCACCGTTAAAATACAGGCTGGCAGGCGAAAAAAACGTGATCTCCCTCTGCTTTTCTAATCTGCTATCACTGGATGCTTCGGGCAAAAAGAGAAATCGGCAGGCAGGGACAGAATGGACAGGAAAGGATCAGGAATTATCGCATATTTCCTCTTTTTATGATAAAGGGAAAAAGCAAAGTGTGATCACGATAGAATTAAATCCCACCGCTAAGACGGCTTCCGGGTGCAGCATTACGGCGGATGACCTGTTATTTAATTACTATCTGCACGGCGAGCTGCAGATTCGGGAAGAAAGCCTGGCGGGCGTTTCTGTTTTGGGAATGGAGGAATACCGTTATGGAAGCAAAAATCTGAAAAAGAGAAGGAAAGAGATCAAAGAGTATATGGCAAAACCATCTTTCCGCCTGAAAAAAAGGTGGAGGAAAGAGATCGTCCTTCCGCAGTTAAAAGAGGAATGGGAATGGGTGCAGGAGCTTTACCATGATGCAGCCTATGATTTTATTACCCGAAAATATAAAAAGCCAAAGGATTTATTTGCACATTATTACGCTTACAAAACCCAATATACGTCAAAAGGGAAGAATGCTTCCGAGGTCTTCCGCGATATTTTAAATCAATATCAGTGGCGGTACCGCGAGCTTGCAAAAGTGACGCATGAAAAGGATAGTGGGAAGGCGGAAAAGATTGCGCTGGAAGAATTTCTAAAACAGGATGGGAAGGATACCGTTTCTGTTATCAGCGGAATCAAAAAGAAGGATGACAGGACGTTAGAAATTACTGTGAAGGGGCGGGAGGATGGAAGCAGGCTGTGCGATATATGGGTTCTGCCGCTGTCGGAATACGGCGACAAAAAGGCGTTTGATGGGAAAACGCAGTTTGGCTTTACCAGGCAGGAGGCGGCGGAGATCCTGAAAAAGTCGGAGCAGGTCTGGAACGGGACGGGACCTTATTATGCGGCGTCCATTGGCAGAAAGGAAATCTGTCTTGCGGCGAATCAAAATTATTATGCCGGATGCGCTGCGATCAAGAAAATCAAGGCGCTGCGGGAGGGATATGAGAATAACCGGGAAATCGTAAAGGCGCTTTTGTCCCAGGAAGTGGATATTGTGCTGGCAAGGGATGATGATGAATTTAACGGGCTGCTTGCCAATAAAGCAACGCGGGCGTCCTATGCGATCCGCAAAATCGCATTTGACACCCGCGAAGAGGAAAATTGCTTTTTGTACCGTACCGGTTATGTCAATGTCACAACCTTTCCAAGACAGCTTTCCGAATATAATACCTTATTTTCGAATATGGCGCAGATCAAAGTCAATCATTAGTACGTATACATTTTGATCGTCGTGTTTTTCGACTCTGTTAAAAGCGACTTGTATGCTGTTTTTTTGCCGGATGGCACCACCATATAGCATCCTTTTTTCAGGTTGTTAAACGCTTTTTCGCCTACAGTGATCAGCGACTTCGTGTCGGTGATGATGGCTTTCAATGCCGTGTCATTGTAAAACGCCTTGCTTTTGATGGTTGTCACATTTTCCGGCAGGGTGATCTTGCGCAGCTCTTTACATCCGGAAAAAGCATGTTTGTTGATCTGCACGACGCCGGTTCCCATGGTCACTGTCTTTAATGTCTTTAATTTTTGAAATGCATTTTCTCCGATGGTAGTTACGTTATTGCCAATTGTGATCTTTTTTAACGCAGAGCTGTTTTTAAATGAATTTTTGGCAATGGTAGTGATATGATATGTATATCCGTTTTTCTTGATGGAATCTGGCACGCTGAAGCTTGTCTTTAATTTTCCGGAGGTGGTGAGCGCCGTTACTTTTGCCGTTCCGGCTTTTGTCTTGGTCGGCGTTTTTGTCACGGTATATTTTAGTTTACCGGAGTTAAAGGACGTCCCTTTTTGATAGACTGCTGCAACCGTTGCGGTAGGAGCGGATGGCGCAGGCGGGGTGGAAGGGGATACGGCCGGCGTCTGCGATACATTCGGCGAAGCGGATTGTCCGGGAGTTTCCGATGCCGTAGCAGAAGTTTCCGGCAGGGAAACGCTGCTGTCTGAAACGGTTTTTGCCGTTGTCTTTTCCTGGATTTTGCCGCCTGCGGAGACGTTTAAGTGG
>CANQCD010000142.1 GCA_947589455.1 uncultured Lachnospiraceae bacterium
ATGCGCACAGCCAGCAAAGGAAAATGTCACTTCGTGACGTTGGCTGGCGCGGCAAAGTGTGCTTCGCATTTTGTTTTATTAATTCGCAAGAGTGTGCGAAGCACACTTTGTTCTTTTTATCAACCTGTTTAAGATCATGTCCCGACATACCGCAAAGCAAAACATCCCCTGTGCCAGAATCCGGGACGCCTGCACTGTCAGCTGTCTGTCAATTCCTCTAACAGCAAAAAAATTTCGTTCCACTCGCTGCTGTCTTTCGGCAGCTCCAACTCTTCCAGGATCTGGCGCAGCCTTGACGCAATCTTCCTGTGCTGTTTAAATCTCTCTGCCAGCCCCAGCTTTTTCTCATAATCGCGCAGCTGTTTTGACGCCCTTTTCACAGCGTCATAGGCTCCCTGCCTGGAAATCCCCTCTTCCTGTGCAATCTCTGCAAAATTATAATCTTCCAGTACATTTGCCTCAAACATGCGGCGCTGGCTTTCCTTTAGCAAAGCCCCATAAAAATCATAAAGAAGAGAGAGCTCTACTCTCTCTTCCAATTCCCTGTTTTTTTGTTCCATAAAACTATCTCCAAAGATTCCAGCTCCAGATATGCCATCGTCAGACATTCTATCGCCGGGCATTCCAGCTCCAGACATACCACCGCCGGGCATTCCGGCTGTCGGACATTCTATCGCCAGATATGCCAGCCGTCTGCATCCCTATTTTTTGGGATTGATCTTAAACGAAAAATCAGGATCATTGATATAGACGCTGACTTCTTTTCCGGTATCACAGACAATCCTGGTAAAATCATTCTGTACCTGACTGCATTTGTATACCTTGCCTTTCGTAAAACCCTCATCATCAATATGACATAGCGCATAATTGATAAACGCAGTCTCGGCAATCAGTGTGCCAGTCGCCTGATTAAAACGAGACTTTCCCTCCTCTTTGCGGTTCTCGTCCGCCACGAAAGCATCCGCCAACTCGTGGATCAACGTATCTTTTTGCAATGAATCGCTGCTCATTCGTAAAAACCTCCTATAGTCTTTTCTGTTTTATCCCCATTGCGGCCTTCTCCAAAGACCTTCTTCTATCCCTATCATCATATCATTCCTGTTTTAAGTACGCAAGGCTTAATATGGAATATTTTCAAATCCATGCGCCGGCGGCACGACAATGGAACAGGCTGCGGCAGACCATACTGTGCAAGCCGTTTTTTCAAATCCATACGCCGGCGGCACGACAATGGAACAGGACGCGGCAGACCATACTGTGCAGGCCAGTTTTTCAAATCCATGCGCCGGCGGTGAGACAATGGAACAGATCCTTTGCACTTCTGTCCGCAAAAGACTGCCCAGAGATGTCAATGTAATATTTGACATTTAAATGTAAAATCTGGGAAATAAATGTTAAAAATTACATCCCTCTTTTCAAAGAAATCAAAAAAAGATATAATATAATGAAAATACTGTGAGAATATCACAAGGAAAAAAATAAATGGAGCTGCTTATGATAACAATAGGAATTTGTGATGACGATTCAATCTTTTCTAATACGCTATATGACATTATTAACCGTGTCATGCTCTCAATCGACGACTGGGAGCCCTGCATTTTCCACGATAAGGACGAGATCATACGCACCATTGACAGAGGCGAGTTTGACTGCCAGCTTCTCTTCATGGATATCATGATGCAAAATGGTATGGGAATGCAGATTGCACAGCATATCTGTAACAAACAGATAAACACGGATATTATTTTTGTCACCGCATCCAAGGAACATGTCTTTGAATGCTACCATTACCATGCCTTTGCCTATCTGCTCAAGCCCATTTCAGAAACAGATATCACAAATGAGCTGCAACGGTATTTAAAGGATTTGAATTACTCCCCAAAATACCTGCCTGTCTCATTTATGGGCGTGACACATCAGGTTCCGATCTCTTCTATTTACTATATAGAGAGTAACCGAAGAAAACTGACTATTTATACCAGCCAGGGACCATACTGCTGTTACCAGAAACTCAGCGACGTTGAGGCAGTCTTAAAAGACTTTGGCTTTGCCCGCTGCCACCAGAGTTATATCGTATCGCTGAAAAAAGTCACGAGTTTTTCAAACACCCAGATTATTGTGAACAACACTGCCATTCCGGTCAGCAGCCGTTACCGCTCAGATATCAGATCGCAATTTACATCCGGTACTTACGAACAGATTGAAACGGAACTAAAGAAAAAAGCCAGCTTAAACCAGCTGCGCAAAAATCATGGCGCAATCATTTGCGTGCAGGGGGAATATCTCGGCTCTATCGTATACATCAAACCGGAAGAGAAAATACTGATCGGACGGGATGGAAGCAGCGTAGATATGGTGGTAAACCTTCCTTTCGTCAGCCGAAACCATTGTACGCTTACTTATCACAGCGATACTCTGGAATATGAGATCATCGATTATTCCAGCAACGGCACATTTGTCAATGGCGGTAAGCGTCTCCTGCCGGACGAGCCCTATATCTTAAAAACAGGAAGCGAACTTTCTTTTGGAAATATGGAAACTATTTTTAAGCTTGGATAGTGTAGCATCGCTGATATTTGATATGGCCGCACGGGATTTTTGTTCATCTGCATGACGGATTTTGACGGCGCAGCGGCAAGCTTGCGCCAGGGGTCGGGTATTCGTTGTACCAGATACTGCAAAAAGAAAGGAATACAATATGAAACTAATCAAATGCAAAAACAACCATTTTTATTCTGATAAATTTATGTCCTGCCCACACTGTGCAAATGAGCTTGCGGGCGTTTCTGTTGATGATATTTTCGGCAAAAACCAGCAAAAGATTGACACGGCGATCCTGCATCCGGGCAACCTGCGGCATAACCCCCGCAAAACAGTCGGCTGGCTGGTATGTATCGACGGAGAGATGACAGGGGAAAGCTTTGTGCTAAGAGAGGGAGAAAACCTGATTGGGCGGGCGGCACATATGGACGTCTCCCTGCTCTATGAATCAACCATCTCCCGTGAAAGACATGCCATTATTTCCTATGACGAAGAAAAATCGCGCTGTGTCCTTCGTTCCGCCGGACCAGACAAGGCAATCTTCTGTAACGACAAACCGGTAAAATTAAAACATACCTTAAAGGACAGAGATGTGATCACGCTGGGAGATTGCACCCTGATCTTTGTTGCCTTTTGCAATAATTCCTTCCATTGGCATCTGAAAGGATTCGTGTAAAACAAAAAGCCGGATCCGCTTATGTTCCACACAGCTATCTGTTTCTGAGCGAGAGCAGATAGACAGAAGGGCGGCGAAAAAACGCATACACGGCTTTCTCTTCATTGTAAGAGCAATGAGGTATCGCCATCTTTTCGACAAGTCGCAAGCGCAAATATAATTCGCTTAGAAATGGGGATTATTATGAAACTTTCTGACAAAAATACCTTTACACCAAACTGCCATGCCCTCCCAGCAAACACCTGCCTGAATGGAAAATACAAGACGTCGCATATTTTAGGTACCGGCGGCTTTGCGATCACTTATGGCGGCTGCCATATGGAAACAAAAACTCCTGTCGCCATCAAGGAATATTTTCCGCATCGCATCGCTTTGCGCACGCAGGAAAACGGGGCGTTCCATGTCTCCCCTTTCCCGGAAAAATATACGGAGGAGTTTGAGGAGGGGCTTCGGCATTTTCTTAACGAGGCGAAGATTTTAAAAGAATTAAAACATCTTGACAGTATCGTTTCGGTCTATGATTATTTTGAAGAAAACGGAACGGTATATATTGTGATGGAATATATTGAAGGACTAACCCTTAGCCAGTTTATAAAAGAAAACGGCGTTTTGTCATTTCCAGAGCTTCTTGTTTTGATCACTCCGGTTATCCTGTCATTGTCAGAAATCCACAAAAAAGGACTGATCCACCGCGACATCAGCCCGGACAACCTGATCCTTGGCACAGATAGCAGGCTTCATCTGATCGACTTTGGCGCAGCCAAGAAAAACACCGCTCCATCCAACAATAATACGATCATCTTAAAAGCAGGATATGCCCCCGCCGAACAATATATCCCAAATGGGAAAATCGGTTCCTGGACAGATGTTTATTCCCTGTGCGCCACCATGTATTTCTCTTTGACGGGACAGCCGCCCAAAGAGGCGATCTGGCGTCTGGACTCTGACGGCAGCATCGACTTAGACGCACTGACAATGCTTACGCCGGATCAGCGCAAAGCGCTGGAACAGGGACTCCAGCTCCGCCCCGCCAACCGGCTGGCCAATATGCAGGAATTATATAATGCATTAACCCTGCCGTCCTCTCCGGAGCAAACGGAAACTGTCCAGATCACTTCCCCTTCCGGGGCGTCGGTGCGCAAGATCCACAGGATGCTGTCCGGCAGGAAAAAACGGTATTTTCTACTGCTTCCCCTACTGGGACTGCTATTGGTATTTTTGGTCAAAGAGCTTGTATATGATCGTTCCGAACCATTAAATCCTGCCGCTTCCCTGCCTGCTTCCACCGTTCCGGCGCAGGGGACGGCGTCCGGCGGGAAAAAAGAACCGACAGTCCAGGAGACGCTGCTGTCGATGGTCAATGTGACCGGCATGAAATTAAAAACAGCCCGAAAAGCGATTCGAAAGCTGGATTCTGATATCCGGATTGAGACGATCTATGCAAACAGCAATACAACGCCTTCCGGCTATGTGATCCATCAGAGCGTCACCAAAAACACGGTGTTTACCCGCGGAAATCTCCCATCCGTCCTACTGACAGTCAGCAAAGGGAAAAAGCAGAAAAAGGCAAATGCGCCAAAAGAGCCGGAACAGCCTAAAACACCGCAGAACCATACAGAGACTCCGGTTCCGGCAAAGACAAACGCTCCGGCGAACACAAGCGCCCCGGCAAAAACAAACACCCCGGCGAACACAAGCGCTCCGGCAAAGACAAACACTCCGTCAAAGGAAAAAGGAAGTCCAAACGACCGACAAAAGGGAAAAGAATACCAGGTCGTCCCTAATGATGATTACACTGATTTTTCTCTGGATTAAAAAGCGCGGCGCCCGTATTGCCTGACCTTGCATCACTCCGCCGACAATACGGACGCCGCGCCGTTTAATTTACCGTCGCTTCCTTTTAATGAAGAGACTTCTCAATCATCTTCTTATAATACGCCGCTTTCTTTTTTGGCGCCGTGATCCTGACTGTCTTTTTTGGTACGCCAAAAAATGTTTTTTCTCCTATTTTTTTTAATTTTTTCCCTTTAAAAATAATCTTTTTCAGGCGGCTGTCCCGGTATAATACCTTTTTCCCAAGACTTTCCAGATTATTTCCAAAAGAAATGGACACAAGGTGCGGACATTCTGCAAAGGCGCCGCTCTTGATCTGTTTTACATAATCTCCGATCACCGCCCGCTTTAACTTCTGCAATTTTTGCAGCGCAGAACTTTCGATTGAGACAACTTTATACAGCTTCTTTTGGTACAATATCGTATCCGGGATTGAAATCTTTTGGAGCTTCCGGTCTGACGTCCCCAGCACGGCGACTTTATTTTTGCCGCTGATACGGTATTTTATTTTCTTGACAGTAAATGTTTTTTTCTTTGCCGTCCCTTCTTTCGGCGAGAAATCCTCAAGATCGTCTGAGGAGGGCAGCGTATTAAGGCCGCTCCCATTTCCTGTCGCCGTATCCTGCGGCTTAACTGTCCCCGGCGCAGCCGTTCCCTGCGGCGCAGCCGTCCCCGGTGCGGCTGTTCCCTGTGACCCGGCTGTCCCCGGTATCTCTGTTCCCTGCGGCGCAGCTGTCTCCGGTGTGACCGTTCCCTGTGACCCGGCTGTCCCCGGTATCTCCGTTCCCTGCGGCGCAGCCGTCCCCGGTATCTCTGTTCCCTGCGGCGCAGCTGTCCCCGGTATCTCTGTTCCCTGCGGCGCAGCTGTCCCCGGTT
>CANQCD010000143.1 GCA_947589455.1 uncultured Lachnospiraceae bacterium
AAATACCGCCAGCACAGCAACCGCTCCCCGCTGGGAAATGCGGCTTTTCTTTTCTCCTGTTTCAGATCCGTTCCACAACAGTTCCGGCCTTACTTCATACAAAAAGAGCAGAACCGCCGCCGTGACCAATCCCTCTACGATGCCGATTGCCAGATGAATCGGCTGCATGGCAGCCAGAAAGACTGCAAAAGGAAGCTCCGTAACGCCAGAGACACAGGTCTCTAATGTCACAGAAAAAGCACCCAGCTGAAGCGTCAGGACACATCCCAACAGCGACGCCGCCGCAATCCTCCTGCGGGACATCCCCTTTCGCATCAGATACCTCCAGATCGCCATCCCGCCGATAAAACAGCCGTAAAACGCCATGTTCCATATATTCGCCCCCAAAGCCAGCAATCCCCCGTCTGCAAAGAGCAGGCACTGGACTAAGAGGATGCCTGCCATCGTAAGGAATCCCGCCTCCGGCCCCAAAATTGCCGATAGCATCATACTCCCGCAAAGATGCCCGGAAGAGCCAGTCCCAGGTATCGCAAAGTTAATCATCTGGGCGGCAAATACAAAAGCCCCCATCACTCCCATCACCGGGATTTTTTTCTCATCATTTTCCAAACGGATCCTATGTACAGAATAGCCGGCTGCCGCCGCAGAACAGGCATACATTGCCCCCGCCACAGCCGGCGAGAGAAGCGCGTCCGCCATATGCATAAAATTCCCCCATTCCGGAGCGTTTTGCGCGGCGGCGTGTCATCAAAGCTATCTGTTAAGCGCTCCAAAGAACGAAAGTTCTTCTCACAAATAGCCGTGTAAAAAATCATCGCATCAGCATGATTTTTCACACTGTCCATTATCCTTTCCCTGTCGGGCTTCAAAATCTTTCCGCCGCCGATCTGTTTTTTCTTTTTTTACAGAACAGGATAAGTATACTACAAACGAAATCCTTTGACAAACACTTCCGCCCGGGACAGTTTTTTTCGGAATAGCTGACAATTCTTTTCCTTCCTCTTCCGGGCAGTTCCGGTTGAAAAAATCCCTTCCTCTGTATATAATAGAACCATACCGCAGACGGGATAAAAATCAAAAACAGGCGCCGCAATTCCGGCGCAGGAACGGAGGATTTCATGAATAACAAAAAAGTAGTTGTCGCACTGGGACACAGCGCACTGGGAAAGACGTTCCCAGAACAGAAAGAGGCAGTAAAAAATGCCGCCGCCTCGATTGCCGACCTGGTGGAAGCAAAATATCAGATCATCATTACCCACAGCAACGGGACACAGGTTGGCATGATCCACGCCGCAATGACGGAGTACAGCCGCTTAGAGCCTACCAATACCGTAGCGCCAATGTCAATCTGCAGCGCGATGAGCCAGGGCTATATCGGATATGACCTGCAAAATGAAATCCGCACAGAGCTGTTAAACAGGGGAATTTATAAACCAGTCTCCACTCTGATCACCCAGGTGCGCGTCGATCCATTTGACGCGGCATTTATGCAGCCCCACAAGGAGATTGGACGTTATATGGACGCCGACGAAGCGGCGATTGAAGAAAAAAAAGGAAACCACGTCAAAGAAATCCCCGGCAAGGGCTTCCGGCGCGTGATCGCCGCCCCAAGGCCGATGGAGATTTATGAGCTGGACGCCATCCGGGCGCTGACTGACGCCGGACAGATCGTGATCGCTGCTGGCGGCGGCGGCATTCCGGTACTACAGCAGGGAACCCGCCTAAAGGGCGCCAGCGCAGTGATCGAAAAAGATATCACGAGCGCTTTCCTGGCCGAGAAACTGGACGCTGACATCCTGCTTCTCCTGACCGGAGTGGAAAAAGTAGCGTTACATTTTGATAAACCAAACCAGACCTGGTTAGACTCCATGACGGTAGAAGAGGCAACCCGCTATATCGAAGACGGCCAGTTTACCACCGGCGCCATGCTTCCAAAAGTCGAGGCCGCCGTCTCTTTCGCGTCTTCTAAAAAAGACAGGATAGCGATCATTACCGGACTGGACACAGCGCTTGCCGGACTGACAGGAAAAACCGGCACCGTTATCCGGTGCTGATCCACACCGGACACAGCGCTTGCCGGACTGACAGGAAAACTGGCACCGTTATCCGGCGCTGATCCACACCGTAGACAAAGCTTAAGCGGGACCGATTCCTTTCATCAGGTATCAGTCCCGCTTCTATTTTGTGGAATAGGAAATTGCAAGCCCTCCCATAGGAGGGCTTTAAAACATAGCGGTGCGCAAGGGCAAAACGCGGGTTTTACCCATTTTTACTCTCGGTGTCCGGAAATGGTTGCGATATCTACCACACTGATATTATCTGCATCGGAAGTTTCCAGACTGGTCAGCAGCGCAGCCGCCGTGTCCAATGACGTCAAGCAGTTCACTCCTGTCTCAATCGCCGTCCGGCGTATCTGAAAACCATCTTTTAACTTATCGCTGTGGTTTGGCGTATCCACGACCAGATCAATCTGATGCTCCAGCAAAAGATCCATCAGTGTCGGCGATTCCTCATCAATCCGGTTGACCGGGAACGTCAGCACGCCGTGTTCATTTAAAAATCTTGCCGTATTTCTGGTGGCAAAAATATCATAGCCTAACTTTTTAAATCGTTTTGCAATATCGACAGACTCCAGCTTGTCAGCGTCCTTCACTGTCATGATCATCTTTTTGTGCTTTGGCAGATCATAACCTGCGCCGAGAAACGCCTTATATAACGCCTCGTCAAAAGATTTTGCGATCCCCAGGCACTCGCCGGTTGACTTCATCTCCGGCCCCAGGCTGATCTCTGCGCCGCGCAGTTTTTCAAAAGAAAATACCGGCATCTTGATCGCAAGGTATTCTGATTTTTCCGCAAGCCCCGGCCGATAGCCCAGATCTGCAAGCTTTGCGCCAAGGATCACTTTCGAGGCAATATCTACGATCGGTATGCCCGTCACCTTGCTGATATATGGCACAGTCCGGCTGGAGCGCGGATTGACCTCGATCACGTATACTTCATCCTGATATACGATAAACTGGATATTGATCAGCCCGATAACATGCAGGGAACGCGCCAGCCTCCTGGTGTACTCTACGATCACTTTCTGGATCTTTTCTGAAATGCTCTGCGCCGGATATACGGAAATACTGTCTCCGGAATGGATGCCTGCGCGCTCCACATGCTCCATAATGCCCGGAATCAAGATTTCATCGCCGTCGCAGACTGCATCTACCTCCACTTCTTTTCCCATCAGGTACTTGTCAACTAAGATAGGATGTTCCTGGTGATAGCGGTTGATCACCGCCATAAATTCCCTGATATCATTGTCAGAAACGGCAATCTGCATCCCCTGTCCGCCAAGCACATAAGACGGGCGGACAAGCACCGGATAACCCAGTTCCGCCGCAGCCGCCAGCGCTTCCTCTGTCGTAAAGACGGTCTTTCCGGAAGGCCTTGGGATATAGCACTTCTCTAAGATTTCATCAAACAATTCCCTGTCTTCTGCCGCATCAACATTCTCTGCGCTGGTTCCCAATATCTGAACCCCCATCTCCATCAAAGCCTGCGTCAGCTTGATCGCCGTCTGTCCGCCAAACTGGACAACCGCCCCGTCCGGATGTTCCAGCCGGACAATATTTTCTACGTCTTCCGGCGTCAGCGGCTCAAAGTACAGCTTGTCGGCAATATCAAAGTCTGTGCTGACTGTCTCTGGGTTATTGTTGACAATGATCGTCTCGTAATTTTCTTCTGACAGCGCCCAGACGCTGTGTACAGAACAATAATCAAACTCAATCCCCTGCCCGATGCGGATCGGGCCAGAACCCAGTACCATGATCTTCTTCCTCTCGCTGGAACTCTCCACCTCATTGACGCCGTCAAAACAGCTGTAATAATACGGCGTCTCGGAGGCGAACTCCGCCGCGCAGGTATCTACCATCTTAAACGCCGCAGTAATGCCATATTCATAGCGCAGCTCCTTGATCTGCTGCTCTGTTTTTCCGGTGAACTGTGCGATCACATTGTCCGGAAATTCCAGCCGCTTTGCTTCCATCAGAAGCTCTTTGTCAAACTTTGTCGCCTGTTTCAGCCTTTGCTCCATCTCGACAAGGATTGCGATCTTATCGATAAACCAGATATCGATCATTGTTGCCTGATGGATTGTATCGTAATCTACGCCGCGGCGGATCGCCTCCGCCACAACAAAGATGCGCCGGTCGTCTACCACCTTTAACTGTTCTTTTACCTCTTCATCTGAAAAGGAAGCGTATTCCTCATTGACCAGATAGTCCACATGCTGCTCCAGCGAGCGGAGCGCTTTCATCAGACCGCCCTCGAAATTTGTGCAGATGCTCATAACCTCTCCGGTCGCCTTCATCTGCGTTGTCAGAGTCCTCTTTGCCTTGATAAATTTATCAAATGGGAGACGCGGGATCTTGACTACAACATAATCCAGCGCCGGCTCAAAGCTTGCGTATGTTTTTCCAGTAACGGCATTGGGAATCTCGTCCAGCGTATAGCCCAGTGCGATCTTTGCCGATACCTTCGCGATCGGATACCCCGTCGCCTTGGACGCCAGCGCAGAAGAACGGCTCACACGCGGATTGACCTCAATGACAATATATTCAAATGACGTCGGATGCAGGGCAAACTGCACATTGCAGCCCCCTGTGATCTTCAACTCGTCAATAATGCGCAGCGCAGATGTGCGGAGCATCTGATACTCCTTGTCTGAAAGCGTCTGGGACGGCGCCACGACAATACTGTCTCCGGTATGTACTCCTACCGGATCTAAATTTTCCATATTGCAGACGGTAATACAGGTTCCGTTGCTGTCGCGCATCACTTCATACTCTATCTCTTTCCAGCCTGCAATGCAGCGCTCTACAAGAACCTGCCCCACCCGGGAAAGACGCAGCCCATTGGAAAGGATTTCTTCGAGTTCCTCCCTGTTATGGGCGATGCCGCCGCCAGAACCGCCCAGCGTATATGCCGGGCGAAGCACTACCGGATAGCCGATCTCTTCTGCAAATGCGACGCCGTCTTCGATGTTTTCCACCAGCTCTGAGGCGGCGCAGGGCTCTCCAATCCGCTCCATCATATCTTTAAACTCCTGGCGCCCTTCCGCATTGCGGATCGTTTCTGCCGTTGTCCCGAGTAACTTCACTCCATGCGAATCCAAAAAGCCTGACTCCGCTAATTCCATGCCAAGGTTTAACCCCGCCTGACCTCCCATATTAGGAAGCAGGCTGTCCGGTTTTTCGGCCTCGATGATCTTCTGGAGCACTTCCACTGTAAGAGGCTCAATATATACCTTATCTGCGATCTCTTTGTCTGTCATGATCGTTGCCGGATTGGAGTTTACTAAAATAACCTCCATCCCCTCTTCCTTTAAGGAACGGCAGGCCTGTGTGCCGGCATAGTCAAACTCTGCCGCCTGCCCGATAACGATCGGTCCTGAGCCGATCACTAATACTCTCTTGATCCCTTCCATCTTTGGCATAATTATTTTCCTCCAATCATTGTCATAAACTCGTCAAACAAAAGTTCGGAATCCTTTGGCCCTGCATTTGCCTCCGGATGAAACTGTACTGTTTTTATCGGCTTTCCCAGATAGCAAAGTCCCTCTATCGTCCTGTCATTTACATTGATAAACCACGGCTTTGCCACGGATGCATCGATGGAATCTGCATCTACTACATATCCATGGTTCTGGGAGGAAATATAAACTCTTCCTGTCTCTAAATCCTTGACTGGGTGGTTCGCCCCCCGGTGTCCATATTTCATTTTATATGTTTTTGCATGATGGGCAAGCGCCATCAGCTGATG
>CANQCD010000144.1 GCA_947589455.1 uncultured Lachnospiraceae bacterium
TTTTCCCGCCCGGTCCCATGAAGATTACTTTGTCGCACAGATGGATGCTCTGCGTCGTATGCGTGACCATGATGATCGTCTTTCCCTCCGACTTAGACAGTTCCGCCAGCGTATGCATCAGGCTCTGCTCCGTATCCGGATCCAGTCCGGAAGTCGGCTCGTCCAGGAAGAACAGCCCCGGGTCTGCCAGAAGCTCCACGGCAATGCTGGCGCGTTTCTTCTGCCCGCCGCTCAGTTTCCGGATATACGTATCTGCGCGCTCCCGCAAATCCACCATATCCAGTACTTTATAAATCCTCTGTTCCATTTCCTTGCGGCTGGTATCGGACGGCATTTTCATCTGCGCAGTATAGAGAAGCATCTTTTTTAACGTCAGGTTTTCATAAATGATATCCTGCTGCGGGACAAACCCGATCATATTTTTCAAGCTGGAAAAGTTCTTGTGCAGATCGATCCCATTGCAGTAGACCTTGCCGCTGATATCGCTGTCAAAACCGCTCATTGCATTCATCACCGTCGTTTTCCCAGCGCCGGAGCCCCCGATGATCGCGACAAACTCATTGCTCCCAATATCGCAGAACACGCGGTTTAATATCTTCCGCCGCTCCTTTCCGCGCCCTACAGTCTTGGAAATATTTTTTATCGAAAGGGAAATCCCCTTGCCCGCATTTTGATAAAAAAGGTGTCCATTCAGGAACAGGAAAAGGCTGCCCGCTATATGGATCAGGTCGCTCTCCTGGATCAGCGCGCTGCCCTGGATGCGCCGCCCATTGATATAGACGCCGTTCATGCTGTGGTTGTCATACAGGACGCAGCCGCGCGGCTCCTGCCGTATCATGGCATGTCTGCGCGAAATACTGGGCGTATCCATCACCAGCGTATTGCCGGCGTCCCGCCCGATTGTAACCGGCTGGCCGCCCACCGGCACGCTCTTCCATGCGCTCTGGCTGCCGACACTGGTAAAGATTAACACGATCGTCTCTTTCACATTCTGCATCTGCCCTTCGATGCGCAGGATAAAGTCAGAAGACGTCTTGACATAATATTTCCCCGGCTCCATCTGTTCATATTCCCGCCCCATATAGAGGTAAGTTCCGTTGGTGCTCCCCACATCCCCTACCAGAAGCCCTTTGTCGGTCAGTTTGATCTTTCCATGGGTCTTAGAGACGGCAAAATGCGGTATTACGATATCACAGGCGCTCTCGTCCCTCCCAAAAAAGAGGCGTTCTTTTTTAAATTTCCCCAGATCGTATTCCCTGATCTGTCCGTTAATCAGGACAATCAGACGGTTGTTTCCCCGGTTTCCCTGTTCTGGCGCAGCATAGACTGTGTGCTGCAGCTTCTCGATCTCTGCCATTGTATTTCCTCCCCTCGCAGGATTTATCTCTTCCCGGACTATTTCCGGGCTTTCTTAAATTTCCGGCAGTATTCTTCCAGGGAAGATACGCCCGCTATCTTTTCTTTTCGGATTCCTTCTGAAAACGCTGCGATCGTTCCGGTTCCTTTTCCAATCAGCATACAGGGAAATGACTGTTCATCGATCAGGCGTTCTACTGCCTCCTGCTCCTGGTTGATATGGAAAAACTCCTGAAACGCGCTGTTCTCCTCATCCCCCTGTCCCTGAAACGCCACATGGGAGATCGGATAGGCGGTATCTTTGTTGCTCGCCGCCTGCTGCTGCCCCAGCGCAAAATAGACAAAGCGCATCCCGGCGATCTGTTTATTCCTGCTGGAATCTGCAGAGACAGCCAGTTTTCCGCGGAATGAGACGAGCATCTTCCCATCCACCGTTGGGACCAGGACGCGGTAAGGCACGGCGAGATTTTCTATTTTTGCCTGATACCATTCGCTGCGGTACCCGGAGCCCGCCAGGACGCTGTTGCCATACATGATCTGGCCTTTGGTCTGCGTCTTCCATGACCTTTTTTCCTTCGATCGTTTCGTTATCTTTCTGAGGCGTTCCAGCACATCCGGAAACTCTCCGCCAAAGGTAAACTTCCCCTCTTTTGGCTTGAAGCTTTCCGGGCATTGAAGGATCGCCGCCTCGGTCATTGTCTTTTCGTCAAACCACGTATATTCCCCGCCCTTTTCATTCGCCGCTAATATAGTTTCCAGCGGAATCGTCCCGTCTTCTCCCTCTTTTAACAGGGTGCTCGACGCGATACGCCGCTTCTTCATCGCCTTTTTCATCGCCGCCGTCACGCTGTCCGCCCCGGCGTCAACGCCGTAAAATAACAGCACGTCAAAAGACGTCGGCATCTCGGTCATATCAGAAAAATATTCCGGATACTGCGACAGGTACAGATAGTCCTGTGGAGAAATATTCTGATAGACGGTGTCCTGATAAGACGCCAGATGGTATTTCCCCAAATCGGATACGTTATCTGTCAAAAAAACATCCGGGAATTTTTCCTTTCCTTTTTCGGCAGCCGCCAGCGCGCTGTCCATATCCTGATATTTTTTATTCTCCCCGCTCTTTTTGGTAATGTCGCGGATCTGATAGGTAATATTCTGATTCTCTTTTTTCATCTGCACTACTGCGTCGGAATCTTCCGGCTGCTCTCTGGTCAGCTTCCCTGTCAAATCCTCAAACATGGTCTTCTGATCCTGACTGTCTACCCAGATCACTACTGTGTCCTGCGTGACATTTGTGTCAAACATCACATTTTCCGGCTTATAGACTGTGTTAAACAGCGCAACGCACATGACGACCGCGACAACCGCCAGGATAGAGCCGGCGATCGTCCAATTTCTCCGACGCCGGCGCTTTTTTAATTTTTCCCTGGGATATTCCGCCGCCCGCCGGCCGTGGATCGCATCGTCAAACTGCGTGATCCCCTGGAAGCGCAGTTCCGGCTGTACCGCCAGCGCTTCCATAACGGCTTTATCCAGATTGTTCTCCAGCGGGACGCCGAGCTCCCGGGGCGATTTCAATTCATCCTTATATTCGCGCTCTGTCGATTCCAGAGGCTTCTGCCCAGTCAGCATCTGATAAAAAATAGCGCCGATCGAATAAATATCCGTAAAGTATCCCTGCTTTGCCGTGTCCCGGTACTGCTCCGGCGCAGAATACCCTACCTTGATCACCTTCTGCCCGTCCGCGGCCTCGGATGTGTTATTCAAACGCGCCGCGCCAAAGTCAAAGACTTTTACAGCGTCGTCCGATGCGATAAAAATATTGTCCGGACTGATATCGCGGTGTATGATCCCCTGTGCGTGGATTTTTTTGACGGCTTCGACGATCGGCTCGAGAATGCTCATCGCCGTGCCGGGGTTCATTTTCCCCTGCCGGTCGAGATAGTCTTTTAAGAGCACGCCGTCTACATATTCCATAATGATGTAAGCCGTGTTATTTTCTTCAAAATAGTCATAAACGTTGACAATATCTTTTGCCTTCCCAAACTGGGCGATACTCTGCGCCTCCATCAGAAAACGCCTGGTCTGGAGCTTATACTGTTTCGCTTTTTCTCCGGATAATAATCCGACCCTCTTCTCGCCCGGCGCGCGGTTTACCAGCCCCGCCGGATAAAATTCCTTGACCGCTACGATAACGCCCAGCGTCGTGTCGTAGCATTTATACGTAATGCCAAACCCGCCGACGCCAATCGCTGTCCCAACGATAAAATGACCTCCGAGGATTGTCCCCGGAACCAGATAGTGCGGCTGCTCCGGCGGCGTACCTTCTGCATAACCACAAAAGGGGCACACTTCATATTGACCTTTCACGCTAAAACAATTCATGCATAATTCACTTGCCATAGTCTACCTCTTTTCCCCCTTATTCCAGACGGAAACGGTTCTGTGCGTCCCCGATATCCAAAATAGTGCCTGGTTCCAGATAAATCTCCATATTCTGCGGCAGGCATTCCTCCCGCCCATTGGCAAAGCTGCCGTTGCTGGAAGTGTCCACGATCTGGTACTTCCCTTCTTCTGCAAGGTAAGTCAGCCTGCAGTGGAAGCGGCTCACCCTTGCGTCGGGGAGCACCAGGTCGTTGGAGGTATCTCTTCCGATCTTTAGCGTCTCTCCCGGCTGGCACGGTATCTCGGCTCCCTGGAAGCTTCCGGAAAGCCCTACCATGACGCCTCCGCGCCTTCCGGCGTTTCCAGACATTCCCTGTCCCATATCCGGGATACTTCCGCGTCCATTCTGTCCGTTCCCGGCCGCTCCCTGTCCCATATCTGGGATACTTCCGCGTCCGTTCTGTCCATTTCCGGCCGCTCCCTGTCCCATATCCGGGATACTTCCTGTCCGTTTCCGGACATTCCCTGTCCTGTATTTGGGTCTTTCGCCGCCCTGTTCTTCTCTTCCGCCTCGTCGATAAATTCATATCTCGGCTGAATCTGTTCCTGTTTTATCTCGGCGATGTCGGGGATTCGGTTTTTCTCCGGCGCTTTCTTCGGTTTCTTAAATGCAGTGGCAAAGATCAGGATCCCAAACAGGAAATATACTCCGATCAGCCATTTTAATGCCTTTAGTACCTCCCCTTCCTCGATCACCTGCGCTTCGTTGAGCTGTTCCGGAAACAGGACGTGGCACCTGTTTAGCAAAATAAGGTACAACGCCGCCACGACAAAACATCCAATCCCTTCAACGATCTGCCGCCTGCTCCCAAATATGCCCGCCACGCCGAACACAATGCCCAAGAGGGACGGCAGAGCCAGCAGCAAAAAGACGATCGCGATCTGCCCCTGTGTCAGCCCGCCGCCGAAATGCCCTAATCCATCCTCAAAGAGCTTTTTGATATAATAAACCCCGGTATACTTCACATCTTCGTAATTTTCCTGATGTACAGTCAATAACGGCATAACAGCCATAATACCCGCCACCGCTATCATCCATATCCCGCAGATCACCCGTAGTATTTTTGCCAACGGATTCATCTCATCACTCCCTGTACTGTATTATTTCTTTTTGCGGAGAGTCTCTGTCCAGTTGAATTTTTCCCCGCATAACGGCATAAAGAGAAGATCGACTTCCCCTACCGTGATAATGTCGTACGCCGACAGTTTCATCGGATTGAGCACAACCGTGTCGTTCAGATAAACTAACTCGCTGGACTCTCCCGGCTGCACAAGGTATAAATGCTTCTTCGGCTCATATACGACGATCGCGTGTTTGTTCCTGGATACGCTCTTATCGCCATCCAGCAAAATATCCATCTTGCTGTCCCTGCCGATAAAGTTTTTCCCCGCCTTTAAACGATAGTCCTGCCCGACATGGACGCCTTTTAACGCCACCAGCCAGCCGACGCACGGAGTAGATACCCGGAAATTCCCGGATGGGATCTGGCTGCGCACCGGCTCTGTCCCGCCTGCCGGCTGCGGCGAAAAGATATCGTCATAAAATGCAACCGTATGGTCATCGTCTTCAATCGAATCTATCGTGATGGAAGAATCTAAAGTGTCTGAATAGCCGTACGGCGGCGCGGAGGGCATCGGCGGCGTCGGGAATCCTCCCGGAGCGTTCTGCTGCATCTCGCCTGTGGCCGCAATGCCGTTTTTGTTATCCACTGTCACCTCATCCAGCGGCTGCGTCGGCATCAGTCCGGAATCCAAATCTTCTGTAAAGACAGAAGTCAGGCTTTCGTCCTTCTGCACTCCCTGCGCACAGTGCGGGCAGGAAGCAAATTTTTCTTTGTCATAAAAGTGTCCATTTTCACATCTGCTTAAATTCATAGTCTCTTCTCTCCTTTTTTATAATAGTTTCTATATATTGCAGAATCGCTACTGAGGTATTATCCTGGGAATGGGTATTTCCTCTTACTGCAGCTTCTACTAAAATCTTAGCTTTTTCCTGCA
>CANQCD010000145.1 GCA_947589455.1 uncultured Lachnospiraceae bacterium
GGAGGCGATCAGCAAGCAGGCTGTCCGCATCATGAAACTGTTTGGCTATGATGATGTAAAGAAGGTAAGCTGTTCAGTTGGGCCAGAGCAGGAGTATTTCCTGGTTGACAGGGAGAAATACCTGCAGCGCAAAGACTTGATCTTTTCCGGCCGTACGCTATTTGGCGCGCCGGCTCCAAAGGGACAGGAGTTAGAGGATCATTACTTTGGCGCCATCAAAGAGCGGATTGCTTCCTTCATGAAAGATTTGAATAAAGAGCTCTGGAAGCTTGGCATCCTTTCTAAAACACAGCATAACGAGGTTGCCCCGGCGCAGCATGAGATGGCTCCGATCTTCCAGACGGCAAATATTGCAACCGACCACAACCAGTTAGTTATGGAGACGATGAAGAAAGTTGCCAAACGGCATGGCCTGGAGTGCCTGCTCCACGAAAAACCGTTTGCCGGCGTCAATGGTTCTGGCAAACACAATAACTGGTCTATCGTGACAGATACTGGCATCAATCTTCTTGATCCGGGCAAGAAACCACATGAGAATACAAAATTCCTTCTGTTTTTGGCAGCTGTGATCCGTGCGGTGGACGAACATGCAGAGCTTCTGCGCCTGTCGGCTTCCAATGCGGGCAACGACCATCGTCTGGGTGCGAATGAAGCGCCTCCGGCGATCATCTCGATTTTCCTGGGAGAACAGTTAGAGGATATTATTGAGCAGATCATCCGGGGAGACGTCTCTTCTTCCATCGAGGGCTCCCAGTTGGATACCGGCGTCCATGTCCTTCCGGTTCTGAAAAAGGATGCGACAGACAGGAACCGTACTTCGCCGTTTGCGTTTACCGGAAATAAATTTGAGTTCCGTATGCTTGGTTCTTCTATGTCGATCTCAGGGCCAAACTTTACATTAAACTCTATCGTGGCGGATGTTTTGCAGGATTTTGCAGACGAGCTGGAAAAAGCAGATGATTTTGAAAAAGCGGTAAAAGCGCTGATCAAGAGAACCGTAACAGAGCACCGCAGGATCATCTTTAACGGCGACGGATATTCTGATGAGTGGATTGCCGAGGCGGAAAGACGCGGGCTTCCAAATGTGAAGACAATGGTGGAGGCTGTGCCGTATCTGGTCTCAGAAAAGACAGTAAAGATGTTTGAGAGGCAGAATGTATTGTCCCGCGCCGAGTTAGAGTCCCGCGCCGAGATTAATTATGAGATGTATGCAAAGACGATCAATATCGAGGCAAAGACAATGATCGATATGGCGGGCAAACAGTATATCCCGGCAGTGATCCAGTATGTGACGAGCCTGGCAGATTCTATCAACAGCATTAAGGCTGCCTGCCCGTCCGCAGAAGTTTCTGTACAGACAGAGCTTCTGGAAAAGTGCAGCACACTGCTGGCAGAGGCGCAGGAGGCGCTTGCAAACTTAAAGAAGCTTGATGCAGAGGCAGTCAAAAAGGCAGAGGGAAGAGAAGAGGCGCTCTATTTCAAAGACGTCGTATTCCCGGCAATGGCTGAGCTGCGCGAGCCGATTGATGAGCTGGAAATGCTTGTAGATCAAGATTTTTGGCCGGTACCTACTTACGGCGAGCTGCTGTTTGAGGTATAATAACACTGTTATGTTATTTCCGATACAACATAAAGGAACAGGGGAGGCATCTTTTCCGATCGCCTCCCCTGTTTCCTGTTTTAACAGGCGGCAGAAAAGAGATTCTGAGCAATACCAGCAAATAGGGAAAAGAAAAGCCTTCAAGCAATACTTGCAAATTTCTGGAAAAAAAAGTATGATATAGGCAGTAAAGTTTTTTGAAATTTATCTTTGACGAGGTATCCTATATGTATGAGGAAAAAAAAGGCTCTGTGATAAAAGAAGCGTTCCAGAAGTGGTCCGGTCTGTTTTTAGTCATTGTAGCGGCATTTGCAGTTGTTTTTGTCGTGACAAACGCAGGCGCGATCTTTGGGTTTATTTTTCGCTTTTTCAGGATTTTAAAGCCGGTAGTGTATGGATGTATTATTGCCTATCTGTTAAATCCACTAATGAAAATGTACCAGGACTTGTTTTTAAGCCTGATCGAGAGAAAGGGAAAAGAGGCGACCCAGCGCCAGAAAGGGATGACGCGCGGTGGGGCGATCGCACTTGCCCTGTTATCAGGTATTCTGATCATTCTTGTGCTGTGTTGGATGATCATCCCGCAGATTCTGGAAAGCCTGACTTCGCTGGCGGGGACATTGCCGGACAAGGTGACGTATTACTATGACCTGATAAATGAAAAAATCCGCAGCAATCAGGCGCTGCAGGGCAGATTTGAAGAGGCGGCGTTAAATATAACGCAGTATATAGAAAACATGATATTTACCGAGTTCATGCCATGGCTCAAGACAGAGCTCCTGCCCGGGGTAAATATGGTTGCGGTAGAGTTTGCAAATGGCGTAATGGGCTTTTTAAACGTACTGTATAACCTGTTTATCGGGATTATCGTAGCGATCTATATCCTGGCGGGCAAAGAAAACTTTACGGCGCAGGCCAAAAAATTTACGTATGGCGTCATGAAAAAAGATTTTGCAGATGTTGTCATCCATTATGTCCGCTTGACTAACGAGATGTTCAGCGGATTTATTGTGGGGAAGATTTTAGACTCTACTATCATAGGGATCATCTGTTTTATCGGCATGACGGTTTTTTCCATGCCATATGCGCTGTTGATCAGCGTGATCGTGGGCGTCACAAACCTGATCCCGGTATTTGGCCCGTATATCGGATTGATACCGAGCGTTTTCCTGATCTTATTAGTCAGCCCGATCCAGGCGCTGTATTTTGTGATTTTTATTGCGATCCTGCAGCAGATTGACGGCAATCTGATCGGACCGGCGATCTTAGGCGAGTCTACCGGTCTGTCTGCTTTCTGGGTATTGTTTTCTATTTTGCTGTTTGGCGGCGTCTGGGGCATTGTCGGAATGCTGATTGGCGTGCCGTTGTTTGCCGTGATCTACCGCATTATCAAAGATTTTATTGAGTGGAGGCTGCACGGCAAGCATTTACAGGAAGAGACGTCGCAATATAAAAACCTCAAGGCAGTGGAGCTTTCCGGGGACGGCGCAGATTATGTTTATTTTACGGCGCAGGAGTTAAGTGATAAGAAAGAGAAAAAGAAGATCAGACGGAATGAGATAAAAGAAAATATGGCGTCTGCGCTGAGTACGGTGAAAAAGAAGCGCTCCCCGGACAGAAAGCCGGAGGAAAACGACGCGCAGCAGCGAAGCGCGGAAGCTTCCGGGAAAGAGGAGCAGGCAAAAAAGAAATAACAGGAAGGGGAGACGATATGGTTAAGAGTATGACCGGCTTCGGAAGAGGCGAGAAAATAACGCAGGATTATAAAGTGGCGATTGAGATTAAGACAGTAAATCACCGCTATTGTGATATGAATATAAAGCTTCCGAAAAAGTTTAATGCGTTTGAGGGAAATATGCGCAATATTTTAAAGGAATATGTCAGCCGGGGAAAGATTGACGTATATGTCTCTTTTTCCAATTATGCGGATAACGACATAGAGATCCACTATCATGAGTCGGTTGCCGCAGATTATGTCAGCGCAGTCAGGCAGGCGGTGGATACGTTCGGGATCGCGGGCGGATTAAACGGTGTTAAGCTGGTCTGTCTGCCGGAAGTGGTCACGCTGGAAGAGCGGGAAAGCGATGCAGGGCAGATTTATCCTGACATAGAAGAGGCGCTGCGCATGGCGGGAAGCGAGTTGAAGGCGGCGCGAACGGCGGAGGGCGCCCATTTAAAGAAAGATATCTTAGACAAGCTTTGCCGTGTAGAAGAATTGGTCTCCTATGTGGAACAGCGCTCGCCGGAAGTGATGGTGCAGTACCGGGAAAAAATCGAGAAAAAGGTGCAGGAGCTTTTGGGCGACAGAAAGGTAGATGAAGCTGTCTTGGCGACAGAGCTTACAATCTATGCCGATAAGACTTGCGTAGATGAAGAGACGGTGCGCCTGCAAAGCCATGTCAACGCAATGCGCGAGACGTTGGAAAAGGATGAGCCAATCGGCAGGAAGCTGGATTTCCTCGCACAGGAGATGAACAGGGAGGCAAACACGATCCTGTCGAAGGCAAATGACAGCGAGCTGTCTGCAAATGCAATTGAGTTAAAGACAGAGATTGAAAAGATCAGAGAGCAGATTCAAAATATTGAATAGGCGGAACTGTCAAAATGAGAGGAAACGAGGATTGGGATGCTTGTAAATATCGGATATGGAAATTTTGTGAATATGGACAAGGTGATCGGCGTCGTCCGGGCGGACGCAGCGCCGGTGAAACGGATGATACAGACGGCAAAGGATGAAAATATTGCGATTGATGCGACTTGTGGGAGAAAGACGAAATGTGTTTTGGTGATGGAGAGCGGCCATGTTGTATTGTCGGCGCTTCTCCCAGAGACGATAGAAAACCGTCTCCGAGGAAATGTGAGCACAGAAAGAGGGCAGGATCATGAGTAAGAGAGGAATTATCGCGGTGATTTCCGGCTTTTCGGGAGCGGGAAAGGGAACCATTGTAAACAGGCTGGTGGAGAAGTATGGGTATGTCGTTTCTGTCTCTGCGACGACCAGGAGTCCGCGCCAGGGAGAGATTGAGGGGCAGAGTTATTTTTATAAGACGACAGAAGAGTTTGAAAAGATGATAGAGGAAGATGCGTTGATAGAATACGCAAAATATGTAGATAATTATTATGGGACGCCGAAGGAGTATGTTTTGTCACAGGTGGAACAGGGAAAGGACGTCCTGCTCGAGATTGAGATGCAGGGCGCGCTCAAAGTCCGTGAGAAATTTCCGGAGGTATCGCTGATCTTTATCACGCCGCCGTCCATGAAGGAGCTGCGGCGCCGGCTCGAGGGACGGGGAACGGAGACGCCTGAGGTGATCGAAAAGAGGATGGCGCGTGCGAGAGAAGAATGCGCATACCTGTCTCAATATGATTACATTGTAGTGAATGACAGATTGGACGAGTGTGTGGAAAGGATGCACCGCCTGCTCCAGTCAGTCCACCATACAAGGCAGAATCAGCGGGATCTGATTGAAAATATCACAAAAGACTTTGACCAATACGTATAGTGGTGTTATACTATAAGTTATGACAGGCCGGCATATGCCGCCCGGCGGCTTTATCCAGCGGGTAAAAGCGCGGGGGCAGGATGAAATATGGCGGCGGCAGAAAGGGGATTTATTATGTTACATCCATCATATCACGATCTGATGAGCAAGGTAAACAGCGAAGTAGAGACAGGGGAGGCTCCGGTTGTAAACAGCCGGTATTCCATTGTCCTGGCAACATCAAAGCGGGCGAGACAGCTGATTGACGGGGTAGAACCTCTGGCAAATACCGCCTGCCCCAAACCGTTATCGATTGCCATTGATGAATTAAACCAATCCAAAATCCATATTCTCAGCGAGGAAGAAGCGGCGGCTGCAGAGGCGCGCAAGGCAGACAGGGAGGCAAAACAGGCTGCCCTGGATGAAGAAATATTTTCAGTTACAGAAGAGCTATAATACGGGAGGTTCATTGTGGATAAGAGAGAGAGAGAGGGTTCATCCCAGCAGGAAGAACAAAGAACAGACGGCAGGAGCGGGGAGGCTTTTGGCGCAGAGGAGGAAATCGCAGAGAGCGCCGGCATAGAAACGGCGGATGGCCAG
>CANQCD010000146.1 GCA_947589455.1 uncultured Lachnospiraceae bacterium
CTGACAAGATAGTGACAGAATCAAATAGTGCGTCAGCACGACGCCTGTGTAACAGGCGGATTCTGGAACATATTGTACCACAATTTCACTATTTTTATACACATTTTCTTCTTTATATTATACGTTTTTTCAAAAAAATGTTACTATTTTCTAAAATTCTTTCCAGATAAGTGAAAAATTATTCCGGTACATTATGCTTCCCGGTGCATTTTTCAATGTGCTGCTAAAGATATAGAACAGTTTGCTAATAGAAACCGATACGTTATACTTCCCGATGCATTTTTCGATACTTTGCCGGAGTAATCCCATTTTTCCGCTGAAAATATACGCTGAACCGGCTCTGGGAGCTAAACGCATACATTGTGCTGATCTCCTGCAGAGAATATTCCGTATAGCGCAGCATCCTCTCGCTGCCTGCAATTTTCTCATTAATGATATACTGTTTTAATGTCATTCCCATATGCCGGCTAAACTGCTCGGACAGATAATTGGGCGTGATCCCGATGTATGCTGCGATATCCCTGATACGGATCGGTTCATGCATATGACAGAATACGTAATCACGAACCTGGTTGATCAAGGGGCTGGCGCTTTTCTGGTTGATCTCGTGCACCATTTTAGTAAATTCAAACTCCGCCTCTCTTACCGCATGTTCGATTCGTATCGGATCATATAGATTTTCTTCAATATTCCTGATAAAATTATCGGACATAGAAAAAGCAAGCTCCGGGTTCAGTCCGCCTTTAATCGCGCTCCGCGAAGCCAGCGTGATCACAGAAATCGCCAGATTCTTCTGCTGTCTGACCTCATCTTTGGCAAGCCTCCCCACCTGACCGCTGTAAACCTCGTCGATGCTTCTTTTCAACGCCTCCACATCCCCATGGCAGATGCTGTCCATCTCGCGCAGCTCCTGGGAATATGGGTTATGGACGTTTCCCTCCTCCTGTATCTGAAACATTTCCCTGGATATGACCTCCTCTACAGAAGCCCGCGCCTTTACATTGCGATACCACAATCGCCCAATCCCAATCTCTTCCCCGGAAATCTGTTTCCAGAGAAGGGCGATCACTGCGGCGAATGTATCCTTATCGCAATGCGGGTAATGGGGGATTTCGTCTGCATATACCGTATAAATCCGCAGCATCCCGATACCAATCCATTTTTTGTCCTGTTCTACCCACAAAAGGCAGAACGCCTCTCCGTTTTCTGCAACACGAACATACGGGAAGTCCTTTGAAATCTCTTTTTCAAATACTTCCCGCTCAATCAAAGTCTTGCCCTCCACATCCTCTAATGCCTGAAATAACCCGCCGTCAGGACGATAGATGCAGATTGGCGCATGTAATATCTTCAGCAACTGGGTCATTGAAAATAAATCCAGCATAAAACTCCCCATTCTTTTCCTGCCGCGGGGAACTGCCGTCTTATGCACCCCGCAGCATATCTTCCTTATATAACTGTAAAATAAAACGTCTTACGCAACCGTAATAACAAATCAGTCTTGCGCCAGCGCAGCCATTATAACAAATCAGTCTTACGCCAGCGCAGCCGTAATAATCGCCATAGAATATACCTCTGAGGCGTTACATCCCCGGGACAGATCGTTCACCGGCGCATTCAGCCCCAGCAGGATTGGTCCATATGCCTCAAAATTACCCATACGCTGTGCAATCTTATATCCGATATTTCCCGAACTGATATCCGGGAAAATAAACGTATTGGCATGTCCCGCTACTTTTGATTCCGGGCATTTTGTCCTTGCTACGCGGGGTGAAACCGCCGCGTCAAACTGCAGCTCCCCATCAATCGGCAAATCTGGATATTTTTCCTTTGTCTTCTGCGCCGCATTTCTCATCTTATCCACCGCAGCGCCCGCGCCGGAACCATGGGTAGAATAGCTTAAAAACGCCAGCTGCGGATCTACGCCAAAGATTTTGGCACACTTAGCCGCCTCGCCCGCGATCTCTACCAGCTCATCCTCTGTCGGGTCTATATTGATCGCACAGTCCGCCATCGCTAACACCTCATTCTCACCAGTAGCGCTCGGGCGCACCAGGATAAAACAAGAGGATACAATATTATTTTCCGGTTTTGTTTTGATCAGCTGCAGAGCCGGACGCACCGTATCTGCCGTTGAATAAGTCGCCCCTCCCAAAAGAGCGTCTGCTTCCCCCATTTTCACCAGCATCGTCCCAAAATAATTTGCCTGTTTTAATGCATTTTCCGCCTGTTCCGGCGTTACCCCTTTTTTCTTGCGCAGCTCGCAGAAAAGCGCTACCATCTCATCCATCTTGTCGTATTTCTCCGGGTCAATGATCTCCGCTCCGCGGATGTTAAACCCCGCCTCTTCTGCCGCCTCGGCAATTCTGCTTTCATTTCCCACCAGGATTGGGTGAAGGAAATAGCTTGCCAGCAAACGAGAGGACGCCTCAAGGATTCTTGGGTCTTCTCCCTCTGTAAATACAATTTTTTTTGGATTCTGTTTTAAAATTCCAATCAACTGGCCAAAACCGAACAAAAATATCATCTCCATTCATAAATAATAAAAAAAAATTAAGGTGTATCGAGCCTTATTTTGTACTAAATTTGCCATTCTGTCAATAGGTAAAGCCCCTAAAATTTCTCTTTTTTGCGCCGTCATTTACAAAAGATTCCGTATTTGTTCCTCTACGTACTTTACGTCCTCCCTCAGTTCCCTTGCAGAGAGAAGTTTGCATCCCTGCCCGCGTATGATCAGCTGCTCTAACCCATCCGACGTGGCGACTGTCACATCATAATCCCTTCCAATCTGATGCGCCAGCTTTTCAATGTACTGATCCGCTGTCTCCGCCTCTTTCGTATAGACGACATGGATATTATGATAATCCGTCATTTTTCCTAAGCCTCCCCTGACCCGGTATGCATCAAACACGACGATCAGCGTGCATTTCCTGTATCCCTGATAATTGCACAAAATATCCATCAGCCGGCTCCTCGCCGCATCCACATTTGTCTTTGCAAGCTCATGCAGTTCTTCCCATGCAAATATAATATTATAGCCATCTACCAAAAGATACGCCTCTCTTGTTTTTTGGGGTTTCGGCCTGCCAGACGCCGCCACTACTCTTTTTTGCAGTTTTTTTACCGGACGCTTCGCATCGCCCTTTCTGTTGGCGCTTCCGCTCTGCTTTAAAATCTGCAGAGCCTCCTCCTCCCCGACAAAGTAATCCGTACTGCCGCGCCGCTTTCCCAGATATTCCGCCGCTTCGATCAGCTGCGCCTCCTCTTCCGTCTGCTCCATCACAAGCGGCAGATGCATATGTTCTTCCACTTCATACCAGGGTACATAAAATCCGGCGCCATGGCTGCAAAATACAGACCCCGGCGGGTTTTCTGCATCCAGTTCCGGCTCATAGTCTGACGCCTCCAGAACCTCCTCTGCATTATGGCACGGAAAATATCCTTTTAATGTGCAGTTCAGCCTGCCAAGCCCCTTGGTATAAGAATGTACCTCTTGCTGATAATTTCTCATCGCAGCTGCCGGCACGCTCCCGCGCAAAACACTATGCTCCTCTTCCTGCTCCGGCGCCTGAAACGTTCCGTGCATCTTTTCTATATCGCTCATCGCACGCCCCAGATATTCCGTCGGAAGTTCCAGCAAAAAATCATAATATGGCTCTAACAGCACAGACTCTGCTTTCATTAATCCCTGACGGATCGCACGGTAAGTAGCCTGCCTGAAATCGCCTCCCTCTGTGTGCTTTAAATGCGCTTTTCCGGCGAGCAAAGTCATCCTGATATCCGTCACAGCGCCGCCGACCAGCGCTCCCTTGTGTTCCTTTTCTTCCATATGCGTGCATATCAGCCTCTGCCAGTTTTTGCTCAATTTATCTTCGCTGCACGCAGACGCTATCTGTACGCCGCTTCCCGGTTCGCCCGGCTCTAACAGGATATGGACTTCCGCATAATGGCGCAGCGGCTCATAATGCCCTACGCCTTCTGCGGCGTTTGCGATCGTTTCCTTATATACAATCTTTCCCTCGCCAAATTCTGCCCGCACATGGAACCGATCCCACAACATACGTTTTAAAATCTGAATCTGCACTTCCCCCATCATCTGAACCATGATCTGTCCGGAATTTTCTTCCCATATCAGCTTTAATTCTGGATCTTCTTCCTCTAGCAGCTTTAACTTCGGGAAAAAACTGACAGGGTTACAGTCGTCAGGAAGCACAAGCGCATATGTCAAAACCGGCTCCAACAGAGGCATTCCCGTGTCATCCTCCGCCCCCAGCCCCTGTCCGGCAAACGTTTCCTCCAGTCCTGTCACGGCGCACACCGTGCCGGCCGGCGCTTCCTGGAATGTCTCGAACCGCTCCCCGGAATAAATGCGGATCTGGTTTACCTTTTCCCCGCCGATCATCTGCCTGACAGAAAGCGTCCCTCCGGTAACTTTTAAAAAAGTCAGGCGGTTGTTCTGCCCATCTCTTGCGATCTTAAAGACCTTGGCTGCAAACTCTTCCTTTCGGCGCGGTATCCTGGTATATTCCAAAAAGCCCTGCAGAAATTCTTCCACTCCGCTCAGCTTTAATGCAGAACCAAAATAGCAGGGAAACACTTCCCTCTCTGCGATCAGACGGCAAACAATCTCCCCGTCCAGCTCTTCCCCTGCCAGATAGGCGTCCAGCAACGCCTCATCACAGACGGCAAGCGCCTCCGCAAGTTCCTCCTCCGGAGCGTCAAAAGCAATGCAGTTCTCATCCAGGCTGGCTTTCAGCCCAGATAACAGCGCTTCCCTGTCTGTCCCTGACTGATCCATTTTATTAATAAATAAAAAAACAGGAACCTGGTAATGTTTTAACAGCTTCCACAGCGTCAGCGTATGTCCCTGCACGCCGTCCGCCCCACTGACCACGAGAACCGCATAATCCAGAACCTGCAGCGTCCGCTCCATCTCCGCTGAAAAATCAACATGCCCCGGAGTATCCAACAGTGTGATCTCCCTGTCCCCCAGCGTAAATACCGCCTCTTTAGAAAAAATCGTAATCCCGCGCTCCCGCTCCATCTGATCAGTGTCAAGATATGCATCCTGCTTATCTACCCGCCCCAGCCTCCGAAGCTTTCCCGTCTTATATAAAATAGCCTCCGACAAGGTAGTTTTTCCGGCGTCCACATGGGCAAGAATGCCCACAGCAAGCCTATTATTAAATTGATTCTCCGATGTATGCCCCATCGAAAAACTCCTTTCTGTACTGTGCTCACCTTAGCAAGCTGCATAAAACCAACACAGGCACGCTTTCGCTATGTCTCGCCTCGCAGCGGTACTAAGACGCCGCTATGCGCCATCTAAGTACCGGCGGGCTCGCAATGCCTGTTTCTGGTTTTATCCACCTTGCTAAGGTGCAATACACTTTGTTCAATCGTTCCTCAATTACCTAATAGCCAGGAATCGGAAACTCGCAAAATGTTCCTTCCCTCTATGTTCATCTTAGCCGCCTGCACAAAATCAACACAGACACGCAATGCCTGTTTCTTAGTTTTATGCACTTTGTTGAATCGTTCCTCAATTACTTAATGAGTAGTAATAACTTACCATATTATAGCATGAGAAGGAATTAATTTCGCTGTCTGACAAGCTATATAGACTGCGGCCTGTAACAGGCGGTCAAAAATAAAACGCCACAAAAAG
>CANQCD010000147.1 GCA_947589455.1 uncultured Lachnospiraceae bacterium
GTCCGCTCCCCCAACCTGATGTGTTCTGTCTTTTGGTATTTTGGCGTGTCCCACGGTACGCCCATAACACGCAGCAGCCTGCTCCTGTCTGCATGGCGGCGTATCTCTTTTTCTTTTATCTCGCCGCGCAACGCTAATAACTGCGGCACGCTGTGGTCTAAACTCCTCTGTCTGACCCTGTGATTCTCAAAATGATAAATCCGGGAATCCCCCACATAGGCAAATTTGGCCTCGTCTCCTGCAATCTCCAGACAGGTGACTGTCGTTTTCATAGAATCCTGCGCATTCTCCTGCTCCTGTTTCTGCAACAGCGCCTGTTGGGCGTAGAGAATGCTCTCCTCCATCTGCAGCTGCCCCTGACGGTAGCCCTCTATTATCTTTTCCACGACAAGGCGGGAAGCAATCTCTCCACCGCCATGCCCACCCAGCCCGTCACATAAAACGAATACCCTGTTCTCATGGGCTCCACAATAATCCTCGTTGACCGCGCGGTCTCCTGTCTTTGTCAAAGCCGCATATGTAATTTTCCTGTGCTTCATCTCTCTTCCCTCTTCCTCTGTCGCATACCGACTGGTTCACCATCTTATATTGGTTTATCTCGACTGCCGCCTTGCTGGAACCCCCAGCAAATGCCCGCTACATACCGACTGGTTCACCATCCTATGTTGACTGTATTTGGCTCGCCATCTTGTGTTGGCTTATCTCTGCCGCCTTGCTGGAACCCCCGGCAAACGCCCGCCGCATACCGACTGATTCACCATCCCATGTTGACTGTATTTGGTTCGCCATCTTGTGTTGGTTCATCTCTGCCGCCTCGCTGGAACCCCCGGCAAACGCCCGCCGCATATCGACTGGTTCACCATCCTATGTTGACTGTATTTGGCTCGCCATCTTGTATTAGCTCATCTCTGACGCCTCGCTGGAATCCCCGGCAAACGCCCGCCGCCAGCGGCATATCACAGCCGCTGGCAGAACCGGCTATTTCGCCCTTGCACTTTTTACACTGCTCCATGCGCCGTAATATTTCTTTTTCCCTACTTTTTTATAAGCGCGCATTTTTACATAATAAATCTTCCCACTCTTTAACAGCGGCGGCGTCTTCTCAGAATTTCTTTTTCCAGAAACTGTTTTCTGGATGGTTTCTTTTTTAAATCTCCTGCTGGCAGACGCCAAAAGCTGGTATTTGGTTATGGTCTTGTCTTTCTTCCATGTGACGGTCAGCTGCCTTTTAGCCGATGAACCCAATGATACAATGGACGATTTTTTCGGCACTACCGTAACCGTGATCTTTATTTTCCCTGCCCTGTATTTCTTTGTCTTTGCCGTTTTGATCGTAACAGTAGCTTTTCCATAGCCTTTTACGCTGGCAATCACATCTGACTTGCCTGCCCCTTTGCTCTTTACCTTTAAAGAAACGACTTTTTTATTAGACGTCTTGCAAGTCATTTTCCCATCGCTTTTTGTCTTCACGTTTAGGGAAACCGGCTTGCTCCCATATGTTACTGTGATCGATTTTGCCTTTATCTTTGGCGCTTTTAACGTATCTTGGTCTGTATCATCGTCATCATCTGTATCATCATCATCTGTATCATCATCGTCTGTATCGTCATCGTCTGTATCGTCCGTCTCCTCTGTATCGTCATCGTCCGTATCATCCGCTTTATCTGTTTTATCCGTTTTATCCGTTTTATCTGTTTTATCCGTTTTATCTGTTTTATCCGTATCATCATCCGTATCGTCATCGTATGTATCATCATCATATATATCATCATCGTATGTATCATCATCGTATGCCGGTGAAGACACCGCCGGAAATACGTTTTGCGTTGCGGACGGCTGTATCGCCGGTGCGTCGGTTGGCCACATGGTCGGCATGGTGCCTGGACGCATCGTAGGCGTGGCGCTTGGACGCATCGTCGGTCTGGCGCTTGGACGCACCGTAGGCACGGCAGTTGGACGCACCGTCGGCGTTACGGACGTCGTTGGCATAACCGCATCTTCCTTTGCCATTTCTTCATATGCAGCAGAGACATCAGATGCCTGTGAGAAATCTATACCTTCAACAGTATAAACAACTTCAATGCTGCTAGTTACATCAGAGCCAAAAATCTGATCATCCAGATTCTGATCGTCTTTATTCCAGTAATTCCAGAACTGCAAACAATAATGTCCGGTTGACGGATTAACCAGCTGAGCGTCATTTAAAAGCTTCTGAATCTCTTCCTCTGTTGTAAACCTTTTAACCACCTTTCCATCAAGCCGCAGCGTTACATTGCTAAACTTTACATTTTCCATTGACAACGGAATATTGGTATCCAGATACAACGCAGCAAAGAAATCATCTGCTGTGAATACATCCTCTAAGCCAGTAATACTTGCAGTATATGTGCCATCCCACAACATTTTTGCATCGTTGATCACTACCCCGTCATTTTTTACTGTTCCACAATAGCAAATCTGCTTTGTAAAGTTATATGTCTCGCCCGCTGCTAAGGATGTCACAATGTCATCACGGTATACCCATGAATCGTACTGTGAAAAACCAACCATAGCATAATACGGATTGCGCTTAATATCAGTCTGTTTCTTGCCCATCCCCGTTCCAGTCAAAGTAAACTTGACCGTCAGGTCTGTACCTTCAAGATCGTCAACAGCAATCGGCGAATCGGTTCCAGTAACACTTCCACCACCTAGATTGTAGATGTCAATACGATAATTTCCATTACCTTCAATGTCGCCTAAAAGTATCTTGCTCTGATCCACATCAATCTCCTGACCATCTACAAGCACTTTAATATCAGACACTTTCGCATCAGGGAGCGCTGCCGCAAGGCCAACAAGATCAACGCAGAATACAGTTGCACCTGTATATTCCTCACCAGAAATAATATCTACAGAATACTCGCCGTCTCCTGTAACCTCGCCAGCTTTGTCCCAGTTCTGCGGATTTCCCCAATCTTCCGCACAGTAGACAGCATTGATATCAAACTTCTTTGGCAGCGCCGGCGTCGGCGTTACCTTCGGCTTATTACTCGCCGATGGCGTCGGCGTTGCATTCGGCTCATCGCTTGGCTCTGGCGGAAGAGTCGGTTCTTTCGTCGCATTCGGGTCGGCTACAACCGTTACCGGCAAAGTTTTGTGGATGCCGGAAAGCGTCACGACATGGATTGTGGTCTTGCCTGCTCTGCCCGCCTCGATTACTCCATCCGCGCTGACAGTAGCAATCTTTTCATTCTCGCTGAACCAGTGTAGTTTTTCCGTTGCTTTGATCGGAGTAACAGTAACCGGCGCTCTGGCGCTCTTCCCTTCCTGAATCTGAAGGGAGCTCTGTGAAAATGTGATATCATCCGCTTTCGTGCTCACTTCTCCCGGATTAATATCAAGCACAGCATCCTTGATCTCCAGCTCAATGGATATCGTGTTGGTTCCGTCCACGTAGGAATCCTCAGGGAAATTGTATCCCTGGTCTGCTTCTTCCATGCCTTTGACGTGATGGGCAGACGACAACCATGCATTAATCAGGCAGATGTCGACAGATTCGTCTGCTAACTCTGATTTGTCATATGTATATTCTGTCTCATCTAATTCCATCCTGGTATTATTAAATTTTAAAGATTTGACCACAAATGTCGCGCTCTTTAAGTTGGATGTCTCGGACACTCCGCTCTGCACTGCCACATCCTCGATGAACAAGGTTCGGATTGGACTGAACTGTCCTTTAGACGCCGACAGCGTCAGCGTGCCGCTGCTATCCCCATCCAATGCAATTTCCAGATAATCCTGGCTGGATAAATAGCCCCAATTACTGCCTAGGGCATAGAGCCCCGCCTGGAAAGTCTGTGGCGTCGCTACTTCCACGGTGCAGTAATCAAATACTCCGCTCGGTGCGCGCGCAATGATCAGACAACTCCCAGTGCCGCGAACGGTTACTCTCCCTTTGTAGTCAACCGTTGCCACGCTGGCATCGGTGCTCTGCCATGTGATGGTGTCCTCTGCGCTTTCCGGCGTCAGTGTTGCGTTAAGCTGTGTCTTACCGCTGTTTAAGTCCAGTTTGAGGCTTTCTCTGTCAATGTTGACTGCCGTGGCATCGCCCGTCTCGCTCTCATCGTAACAGCTTACGATTGCTTTTACGATTTCTTCCTGAATGACCTGACCGACTGTCTTGTAGCCCCGCTCCTTATCTTTAGAAGTCCCCCTTGCAAACAGAGCATATCCAAAGTCGCCGCTCCAACCGTTGTCCCAATACATCGGCACACAGCCGTCCTGCTTTGCTATCGTGCATAACCTCCACGCAAAATAAGCACGGAACTCCTCATTCTTTGGGTCGGCTTCCCCTTCTGCCGCAGTGCCGCTGTCTTCCTTCCTTGACTTGTCGATCGAGCCGTACTCGCCGATAACGACCGGATATCCCTTATCGACAAACTTTGTCTTCATCTTGGCAAACTGGGTCTCCATGTCGCTCTCGTTACCGTAGCCCACGCTCTTGTCCGGATCGGCGTCATCGCCCCATTGGGTCTGGTTGTAGTCTTCCTGCCCGCAGAACTCCCACGGCGTGTAATAGTGCACGGAGATCATAATGCGCTTCTCATTCTCCGGGATGTCTGCGCTGCGGTAAGTATCTTCCGGAATCTGGAAGCCGTAGTTACCCGCCGTATAATCAATATTTGTATTGAACCCCGGAATCAGGAGCCAGCGCTTTGCATTGTTCCCTCCGGTCTGCCTTACCGTATCCACAAAGATCTGGTTGTAGGCATTGATGTTTTTATATGACTCCTTGATATCTGAATCGCTTTTGAGTTCAGCTCCCATCTCGTTCATGGACTCGAAGATCATATGATGGTCGTAATCCTTGAACCGCGTGGCGATCTGCTTCCATACGGCCGCATATTTTTCCTTAATCGTCTCCTGCCTGTCAGCGTCTGTCACATCCGCCAGAAGCCAGCTGCCCTCGACTGATCTGTAACCGTCGCAATGCACGTTTATCACCACATAGAGATTGTATTTGACAGCCCAGTCAACAATCTCCTGAATGCGATCCAGCCATGCCTCATCAATCTTATAATTCGGCGCACTGCCAATCTTTGACAGATACGATACCGGAATCCGGATCGAACGAAAACCCGCATCCTTGACGCTGCGGATCAGCCTTTCCGTCACCTTAACATTTGTCCAGGCATTCTCCACCGGCGTGCCATTAACATTTGCATCCAGCTGGTTGCCGAGATTCCAGCCGGCGCCCATTGCCTCTGTAATTAGCTTCTGATTCAAATCAACAAAATTGCTATCACTTTCCTGAGCCTGCGCTGTGATAACAGGCATCGAGATTCCTCCCGCCACACCCCCAAGAAGCAAAGCAAAAGAAAGAAGAGATGCTAAAAATTTCCATGTTGCCTTTCCCATAAAAACTCCTTTCCTGCCCACATTACATAGGCAATTATGAGAACGCTCACTCACACAGAGCGCCCTTTTAACCGGCTATTTCACCCTTACACTTTTTACACTGCTCCATGCGCCGTAATATTTCTTTCCCCCTATTTTTTTATAGGCGCGCATTTTTACATAATAA
>CANQCD010000148.1 GCA_947589455.1 uncultured Lachnospiraceae bacterium
AACAGATGACACTAGCGGAATACTTTGGAATGGGGGCTTTCGGTTAATTGAGTGATAAAAAATGGGGAAAGTCAAACATATATTACAAATACATGACATATGTTTTTGTATATAGCTATAAGCAGATTTATAACGCGGTATGACAGAACTGCTATTTCATGTGTAACGTCTTGTTTTCTGTGGCTTTAGCATTATTACGGTATGAAAGGCAGATTTTTTGGAAAACCGCTTTTCCGAGAGAAGGGACAGAAGAAATGTATCCTGCAAATGCGCTATAGGATTTTAGCGGGAAACAAAGTGCATTTAAGTGAGATTGTATGGTCATTTAATGAAATGATCCCTCTCAAAAAAACAATTGACAGACGGTCAAGAAACCTGTCTGTTTTAAAGAAAAGGAACCGTTATGGATCCATTATATATCCATGGGAAAGAAACAGGTGGATGAAGACTATGCTGTTATTGTGATAGATAATTCTGTTATCACGAAACCTTACAGCCCTTGTAAAAGGGGAAAGTCAAAAAAGGAAATTTGACAAACCCATCATTTTGTGTATAATGATAAACGAGTTGTTGCCGTTTACAGACGCTTGAAGCGCAATGTGGACAGGTCTGTTGCAGATTGCGGCATAAATTTGAATGAAATACATCTAAGGTGTCTGCAGAGAACGGCTTGCGATAGCCCGGACATGCAGGTGAAAAGGGAAACAGGTGAGAGACCTGTACGAACTCGTCACTGTGAGATTGAGCCTGACGCAGTATGCCACTGACCGATTGGTCGGGAAGGTTTGCGAAAAAGAGCCATGCGCTGCCGGTTTTGAAAAATGGCAGTGCAGACAGCGATATCAGGCGCGTTGTGATTTTTACAACAGAGATTAAGTCAGGAGACCTGCCTTAGATGAAGCTTATTTGGCCACGAGTAACTGGTTCAATACATAAGATATAAAAATCTTGAAAAACAGGTTTTTTATATCTTTATTTGGCGTACATAAAATGAACAGAGTTCTGGCAGGGCTTCCATGGGAAGACGTCATGTCGGAGATGTATCCAGGAAACTATGTATGAAAACCTTTTAGTCGGCGGATTAGGAGGTTTTTTTATTTTGCATGGACACAGTGATGTTTCGATGGATGAATCTGCATATCATTCTGGTATCAGATATTGGAATACAGAGGCAAAGCTTATTTTTTCGCTGGCGGCTGTTATTTTTGTTGTTGTCCTTGACAGGGCGCCAATCTCTGTTTTTACGTTCTGCTATATGGGCGCGGTCAATATTTTTGTGGCGGGCGTCTCTTTGAGAAACTATTGGAAAGCGCTTTCTGTCCCGGCGGTATTTATTTTGCTGGGGAGTGTTGCGATTGGCATAAATTTTTCCGGAGAGCCGCAGGGGATTTGCTGCTTTGGGATTGGAGCGGGATATCTTTATCTGTCGGAGGCGGGGCTTTATGATATGTTCTGTGTTATCTCCAAGGCGTTTGGCGCAGTCAGTGCAATGTATGTCTTTACGCTTTCCACGCCGGCAGGGGATTTTGCAGAGGCGCTGCGCAGGTTTCATCTGCCGCCGGTTTTTGTGGAGCTGATGCATCTGGTCTACAGATATATCTTTATCCTGTTTTCCATCTACCACAGGATGAAGATCGCAGCGGAGTCAAGGCTTGGCTTCCGGGACTATAAAACTTCTCTTGGAAGCTTTGGCAAAATATTGGGAAATCTTTTTCTTGTTTCGATGAAAAATGCAAATCAGTATTATGATGCGATGGAAGCGAGATGTTATGACGGCATGGGAGGGATTTATGCAGAGAAAAGAAAAATTACAGTTTTTCAGGCTGCGGCAATGTTTTGTTATACGGCCGGCATTCTGGCGATTTCCGTTTTGGCGCGCATACTGTCTTGAGCGGCTGGCATTTTCGGCAAGCTGTGGACTGTCGCGGTGCAGTGGTCGTCTTGGCTGTTATGGTATAGAAGACGTCCGGACTGTCGCGGTGCGGCGGTCGTCTTGGCTGTTATGGTATAGAAGACGTCCGGACTGTCGCGGTGCGGCGGCCATCTTGGCTGTTATGGTATAGAAAATGTCTGAATTGTCGCAACGCGCGGCGGGAAAAAGAGACTGTTTTGCAGAATAATATGGAGGTTTGCCTGTGGAAGATCTGATATTTGAGGTAAAAAATTTGTCGTATTCCTATGACGGAAAAACAGATGTTTTAAAAAATCTAAGCCTTGGCATACGAAAAGGGGAAAAGATTGCGGTGCTCGGTGCAAACGGCGCTGGCAAATCCACATTTTTCCTTAATATGAATGGTGTTTATACGCAAAACCGTGGAGAGTTTTTTCTCCATGGAGAAAAGATCACAAGGAAAAACAGAAATCGTTTGAGAAAGAGCGTGGGGATTGTTTTTCAGGAGGCGGACAGTCAGATTGTGTGTTCTACGGTGGAGAGTGACGTTGCCTTTGGACCGGTAAATTTAAGGCTGCCGCCGGAGGAGATCAAAAAGCGCACCGGCGAGGCGGTCAGGGTGATGGGGATGGAACAGTACAAAGACAGGCCGCCGCATTATCTGAGCGGGGGCGAAAAAAAGAGGACAGCCATAGCGGGAGTGCTGGCGATGGAGCCGGAGATTATCTTGTTTGACGAACCGGCGTCGTCGCTTGACCCTCAAAATGTCCGGATGCTTGAGCATGTTTTGGGGCGGCTTGAGCGCGAAGAAAAGGCGGTTCTTCTCTCGACGCACGATGTAGATTTTGCGTACCGCTGGGCGGCCAGGATCATTGTGCTCTGCGGCGGTCAGATCATTGCAGATAATACGCCGGAACGAGTGTTTTCCGATGAGGAGGTTTTAGAAAGGGCAAACCTGGCAAGGCCATTGCTTATGCAGGTCTGTGAGATCATCATGGAAGGAAAGAAAACAGGAGCAACATTTCCTAAAAACGTGGAGGAATTTAAGGGATGGTTTCAAGACGTGTACGAAAAAAAGGACAGAGCATATAACGCATGATCCTGGCGATCTGCGGTTATATCAATTATAATCTAATAGGTAATTGCGAAACGATCATAGACGAAAGGAACGTTTCGTAAACGCCTAAATCATTTAATGAGGTAAGGAGGAATTTTAAATGGACAAAAAAGAAAGAAGGATGGTATTCGCAGCGGCGATTGTGGCGGCGTGCCTCTGTACAGGCGCAACGGCGGGAGCGATGCATATCATGGAGGGGTATCTACCGGCTGGTTACTGTATCGCATGGGGAGTAGTCTCTATCCCGTTTCTTGTGGCAGGATTTTTAAAGATTAAGAGGATCTTAGAAAAGAGCCGCAGGAATATTACGTTGCTTGCCATGTCAGGCGCTTTTATTTTTGTGATATCGTCGCTGAAAATACCATCGGTCACGGGAAGCTGTTCGCATATGACAGGTACGGGGCTTGGCGCGATCTTATTTGGTCCGGCTTCGGTCAGTGTGCTTGGCATCATTGTATTGATCTTTCAGGCGGTCCTGCTTGCGCATGGCGGATTGACGACGCTTGGCGCAAATACATTCTCCATGGCGATCGCCGGTCCGTTTGTAAGCTTTGGGATTTATAAGCTTTGCGGTAAGTTAAAAGTCAGCAAGCATGTCGGCGTATTTCTTGCGGCAGCTGTCGGCGATCTATTTACTTATTGCGTGACAAGCATACAGCTTGCGCTTGCGCATAATGCAGACGGCAATGTGGGCGCTGCCATAGTAAAATTTTTGGGAGTGTTTGCACCGACACAGCTGCCGCTTGCAGTCCTTGAGGGAATCCTCACCGTACTTGTGGTGATGGCGCTTGAGACATATGGCACAACGGAGCTTCGGTTAGTTGGCTTTGGATCAGAACTTACAAAAAAGGGGGAATTTTAAATGAGCAAGACGAAAAAAACAGCAGTACTCTTAATGATAATCGCACTTCTTATTATTGTCGTACCGCTTTTTGCGCTGCGGGGGGCTGAGTTTGGGGGCTCTGATGATGCAGGGAGCGTTATGGTAGAGAAGATTGCGGGAAAATATGAGCCATGGTTTACACCGGTTGCAGAGCAGGCGCTTCACGGCGAGCTTCCGGGAGAGATTGAAAGCCTGCTGTTCTGTCTGCAGACAGGAATCGGAGTGGGCATCATTGCTTTTTGCATGGGAAGGCTTGTCGAGAGGAAGCATCAGGAAACGCTGGCAGGGGAAAAGGGCGAATGCCAGACCCAAACAAATGAGGCGACGGCGGGGAGAGAGGAAAAAGCCCCGGCGGGCGCGGGCAGATAATGCGGAGGAGCATATGAGAGACGGCATACTTGTGGTGAGCTTTGGCACGACGCACAGGGAGGCAAGAAAGCGCTCACTGGATGAAATTGAAAAAGATATCAAAAAAAATTTTGATGGGTATTGCATTTATCATGCATATACCAGTAAAATTGTCAGAGAGCGTATTTTTGAAATGGAAGGCGTAACCTATCCAGGCGTGGAAGAAGCCCTGCTTCAGATGGCGGAAGCTGGGATAGAGAATGTTTTTATACAGCCGACGCATGTGATACCGGGGGAAGAATATGACAAGGCGCTCCACTCGGCGGCGAGACATACAGATCGTTTTTTGTCTGTAAAGACAGGGAATCCGCTGCTCTGGTCGGAGGAAGATTTTTGCGCGGCGGCTGATATTTTGTCAGAGTGTTATCATCTGAAAGAGATGGAGGACAAAAGCGCAGCGATCTTGATGGGACATGGAAGCGGGCATTCGGCAAATGCATGTTATGCGAGATTTCAGGAAACCCTTGCCGGGAAAGGGCTGGAGAATGTATTTGTGTCAACGGTAGAGGGGACTCCTGATTTTGACGAGACTTTTTGCGAGGTAGAAAAGCATGGAATAGAAAAGCTTACGCTGATTCCGTTTATGACGGTAGCAGGCGACCATGTTTCCAACGACATGGCGGGGGAAGGGGCGGATTCCTGGAAAAACAGGCTGGCAGCTTCCGGATATCAGGTGAATTGTATCAGGCGGGGGCTTGGTGAAATAGCAGAAATACGTGATATTTATGTGAAGCATTTGAAAGAAACAATCTGCCGACTCCCATGAAAATAGCTGTCTGCGCCAGTCTGTATGGACGGCAGGAAGGGAGCGTTTTATGCTGGATGAATTTGTTTATAAAAACCTAGGGACGTAAAAAGTAGCAAGAGCGGGACAGGGGGGAGCATATTATGCTGGATGAATTTATTTATAAAAACCTAGGGACGTAAAAAAGTAGCAAGAGCGGGACAGAAGGGGCGTTTTATGCTGGATCAATTTGTTTACAAAAACCATAAGAAGTTAAGATGCGGTTATACGACTGGAGTGTGCGCGGCGGCGGCGACAAAGGCTGCCGCACGGATGCTGTTTACAGGCGGGCAGGTAAAGGAGATCGAGATAGCGGTACCGAAGGGGATATCCTTGGAACTTGAGGTGCTGGACATAAAAAAAGGCGATGGGTTTGTCAGCTGCGCCGTTAAAAAAGACGCCGGGGATGACGCCGACTGCACCGACGGTATATTGGTCTATTCGTCGGTACAGCGTGCAGAAGGCGGAATCACTGTCG
>CANQCD010000149.1 GCA_947589455.1 uncultured Lachnospiraceae bacterium
CGCAGTGGTCTGTTCTGTCCCCGGCGCAACTGTCTGCTCTGCTCCCGGCTCCTCTGACGGCGCGGTCGTCTCGCCAGCTCCTTCTGCTGCGCCTGTGTTCCGATACTGTTTTGATATCTCCATGCAATCAGTATCTTTTGTAACTGGAATCATCGTAAAAGTACATCCATACTGCGTCTGATTTACTGTATACTGCTCTAGTGTCCGAGAGCCGCAGGAGGCATTTCCGGTACCTGCCACAACAGCGTCCACCGTCACAAATGTCTTGTCACTCGGCTGTAAATCTTTGGTATGTTTCGCATCGTTGAGCTGTTTCGGCGTAAAGTGCAGCGCAGAAACATCCAACAGCTCCCATGCGGCCATCAGGATCCCTGTCCCGTCTGTGCCGTCTGCCACCCGAGCCCAGCGGACTCCGGTCAAATTACCGCAATCCTGCGGCCTTGGAAATGGATAATACATCTCGCTTACCGTAGACTGATATGTCCCAACGCGGGTATAACTGCATCGGTCACTGTAGCTCTCGCCGTCGCCGTTTCCATACCATGTTATATTTTCCGACCCGGCCGGCAATGTCATGATCGTCCCGACTTTTGTAAATGAGATCGTTCTCAAATTACTAAAATCATATGCAAACGATATTGTCACTGCCCCGTTTCCATTGATAACATAATTTACTGTGATCGGAATGATTTTTTCTTCTTTTCGCTGTGTCAGCGATCCCTGTATCGTCAGCGCGATCACATAACGCCCCTGCTCGTCCTGCGTCACGACAGGGCTTTCCGCTACGTTCAGCGTCTCATCAATCGCATTGAAGGAAACATAATCATTGTCCAGCAGCGCACGGTTAAAATTCGGCGCCGGACCTGTCTCCAAGAGAAGTTTCCCTTTATATTTATAATCCCTGATGATTCCTGCTGTCTTGTCAAGCACAAATTCAAAGTCGTTTCCTTTGACCAGATAACCGTCTCCCTGCTCTGTCACTGTCAGCCCGGAGGCGTCAATCTCTGTCTGCGGCCCGGCAGCTTTGCCGAAGACTTCAAACTGCGCATATGCGATTTCTGCCCCTGCTTTTAAATACTGGCAGTCCTCTTTTTGGTACACTGACAAGTTGAGGAAATATTCTGCCCCTGCTTTTAAAACCTCCGGCAGCGTATAAGGAACCGTAATATCACGTTCCTCTCCAGCTGCCAAAGCAATCTCCAGATCGCCGCTCTGGATCGCCTCGCCATCTTCCTGAAGCTGCCATGTTACCGTATACTCTGATAAATCTTTTGACAGAGATTCATTTTTTACATGAACCGTCTGCCCTGACAATTTTTCCTCATCTGACGTAAACCAGAAATCCTGATATTGATATTTTACTTCTTTTAATTCCGGCTGCGGATCCCTGTCAGCAGATACCAGTCCATTTTGGCAGAAATTACCGTCATTGATAACATCTCCCCAGTCTCCGCCGTATCCGAGATAAAATCCCGCCAGCTGGTTCAGGCCGCTTGCATGTGCCTTTTCCTCTGCGTAATAATCCCATTCGCCGTCAGACAATGCAATCTTACGTGACTGGTCGACCCAATCCCAGATAAAGCCTCCCATCAGATTGTCATGCGCCCGGATAATATCCCAGTATTCCTTGATATTTCCTACTGCATTTCCCATCGCATGATCATACTCGCACAGGATATACGGCATATGGGAGCTTGTGGATGCGCCGTTTTCCACCGAGCCTGTATCAAAATACATATGGCTGATCATATCAACGCCGCCCATTGTCTTATTTCCGGAGCAGATCCCCTCGTAATGCACCATTCTTGCCGGGTCGTTATCTTTAAAATAATAAATCATCTTCCCATACATCTCATTTAACTCGGCGTCTGTAATCGTACTGCGGGTCGATTCGTTTCCAATAGACCAGAACAGGTTTGCCGTCACGTTCTTCAGTCTTGCATATGCTGTGCGCTGACGCTCCATCACGGCGCTTTCTGTCTTCAGAAGATACTCTGTCTTATTCTGGATTGCATGGGACTCATTGTTTGTCTCACACATCAGATATAACCCATACTTGTCGCAAAGATAATACAGATAATCGTCATTTGCATAATGGGACGTCCGAAGCGCATTGATATTATATTCCTTCATCAGCATGATATCTTTTTCATATACCTCTTTAGAGACGTATTTTCCTGTCTCCGGATCGGTATCGTGACGGTTTACTCCTTTGATCAAAAGACGCTTTCCGTTTAATTTCACTGTCTCATACTGGTCTGTTACCGGCTCATAAGACGTGCGGTCGGCTACTTCCGTGCTGGTAAAATCCAGCTTTCTAAAACCGATATTCTGTGAAACGCTCTCGTAGTGAAGAGAAGCATTTTTATCATAAAGAGAGATCACCAGCGTGTACAGATTGGGATGGTCGGCGTCCCAAAGTTTCGGGGCGTTTACGGCAAGCGAAACCGATCCGGTAGTTTCCCCGCCCGACTCCGCCGCAGCAAAATCCGCTGTCCCAGACGCAAAGACAGAACCGTCTTCTTCATACAACATGATTTCCGCCGCATAATTTTCCGCCGCTGCTTTGGAATCATTCTTCACTGTGATATCTACATTCAGATCTGCGCTTTTTAAATCATCCGCCAAATCTGCCGACGCCTTATAATCCGAGATATGTACTGCCGGAACGCTTGTCAGATAAACATCGCGGAAGATGCCGCCGTCATATATCATATCCTGGTCTTCCATCCAGGTACCGTCACAGAATTTATACACTTTGACTGCAAGCGTGTTATCCTGCCCCTGCGGGTTCAGATAATCTGTGATATCAAAAGAATGCGGATTGTAGCTGTCCTCGCTATAACCTGCCTCCTTGCCGTTTACATAGACATAATAAGCAGACTCAACGCCGCCAAACGTCAGGTAAACTTTTCCATTATCCTGCAGCATAGAATTCTTTACCTGGAATGTCGTGCGGTAAAGCCCTACCGGATTGTTTCCTTTTGGCGCCAATGGAAAATCTGTATTCTCCTGAAATGGCATTTTGGAATTTGTGTAAATAGGATAGTCAAATCCATAGCTGGTCCAGCTCGCCGGAAGCGTCACGGATTTCCAGCCGTCTGTCTCGTTCTTTTCATAGTTTTCCTGCTCAAACCCGGAAAGGGCGTCTGCTTTTTCCGGATTTTCCAGCACCGTCAGATCCCACGAAATGTCTTTTCCCGTCAGAAGCTGATAATATGCAGAACCTTCCCTGTTATAATCTCTTGCCCCATAAAACGCCGTCTTCTGGTCTGCGTACGGAATCGTACTGCTGTTTACAGAGATTGCACCGACAGACGCAATGTCCAGATTTCCGTCCTCGCCCGTCCACTCCTTTCCGGTAAACGTCACCGCCTGCGTGCTTGTCTTTTCCACAGCCGGAAGCGCGCCATAAGTAAAACTGCCGCTGGAAAAATTTTCCTCCGCCTGCGTGCTCTGTACGCCCGCCAGACACAATGCCATTGAGCCGGTAACGCCCGCAACTATTGAAATGCCTGCCAGTTTCTTTTTATTTTTTCTCATTCTCGCCTCTTTCTGCGCTGCTTATTCGTACTTACCGGTAAAATCTGCACCACAGCGCAGGCGCAGATTCACCATAATAACCGCCTTATATACTATAATAATACATATAGCGCGCCTGAAAAATGTACAAAAGGGCATTCATATTTATCTTTTAGCGACTTGTTAAAAAGAGCGCCGCTATGTTTCAAAACCCTTCTTTGGGAGGGCTTGCAATTTCCTATTCCAAAAAATATTATATTTTTTACTGTTTTCTTCTTGCCCTTCCAGACAAAAACAAGTATACTTGATTTGTAAAATCTCGACTTTTTTTATACATTTTTGCTTTCGCTGTGTCCGACAGAAGTGAAAGAACGCCGGGGTTTCCTTTCAACGTATCCGACAAAAGCAAAAAAAACGCCGGATTTTTCTTTCAACGTATCCGACAGGAGCGAAAAAACGCCAGGTTTTCCTTTCAACGTATCCGACAGAAGCGAAAGAACGCCGGATTTTCCTTTCAACGTATCCGACAGAAGCGAAAGAACGCCGGGTTTTCCTTTCGACGTATCCGCCAAAACAGCAGAATGGAGATTTTTATGGAGCAGAATATTTATTTTTCTATACCGACAGCTACACTTCCGGTACTGAATAAAGCCAATATCGTAACGATTGATTTCCCTTATGTACATTTCCGGCGCACTCCGTCGGAATATATTTTATATGTCATCATTGACGGTGTAATGTACCTGACAGAAGATGATGTTGAATACACTCTGCGCCCCGGGGATTTAATCCTTCTCGACCCAAAACGCTGCCATTTCGGCAGGGAGGCGTCCCGGTGCACCTACTATTATTTTCACTTTCTGTGCAATGGGATAAAAGAGCGGAATCTGTCCGAAAAAGCGTACAGGGAAATTCTGTCCGAACAGGCTTCCAACAGCTTTTCAGAAGAAGACGACGACTATCTGGAGGAGTTGATCCTGCCAAAATATTACCATGTTATAGCGAAAGATATGACGCAGATTGAGACGCTTGCAAAAGCAGCTATGCTTGCTTACCATGAGCCGTTTTCACTGCAGCATACGCTGGCCTCCTGCCATCTCACCCCTCTTTTTATAAACTGGATGCGCATTATCACCGACTATACGCTGGCAGACAGTTCCCCGCAATCCGACCACATAACGCTCCAGGTCGTTGCATGGCTTAAAATCTATTATTATATGCGGCTGAGCAGCGAAGATATCGCCAGACATTTTCATGGGAATTTTGACTATATCAACCGTAAATTTAAAAAAACAATGGGACAGACGATTTTTCAGTGGTTAAATGAATATCGAATCCAGATGGCAAAAGACCTTCTTCACAGTGGTTTTTACAATAATAGCCAGATCGCCGAAAAAACAGGATTCAGCAATGAATATTACTTCTCTCGCGTCTTTAAAAAAATCACCGGCGTCACCCCCAGCGCCTATGCGAAAGCTGCCACAAAACTGGATAATCATAAGACACAGAAATAACCGTACACAATCCATAAGATATGAGAAACACAGGAAAGTGTTCCGATTGGAAAAATACAAAACCGAATGATATGCAAAAAGATTGCACCATCATTAAGATATCAGCAACACAAAAAAGGCTCTTCCTGAAAAAATATAAAACCGGTATTCTCTATGACACGCAAAAAGATTGCACCATCATTAAGATATCAGCAACACAAAAAAGGCTCTTCCTGGAAAAATGCAAAATCGGTATTCTCTATGATATGCAATCATAATTAGCAGAAAAGACAGCCGCAGTTTTCCTACGGCTGCCCTTTTCGATATGCCCTTTTGTTTGGGCTTTTGAAAAAAATGAAGCGAACTGGTTTATTTCACCTTGACGGTCTTTACTTTACTATAGCTTCCATAGTATTTCTTGTTGTTTGCCGTCTTGTAGGCGCGGACTTTGACGAAATATTTCTTCTTGCTCTTGAGCTTCTTGATCGTCGTCTTGACTGTCTTTGCCTTTTTCACGGTCACTGTCTTT
>CANQCD010000150.1 GCA_947589455.1 uncultured Lachnospiraceae bacterium
GCAGCCGGAAGAGTGACGGTGGGAAAGAAAAGGTGCGGCAGCCGGAGGAAACGCCGCAGCCGGAAGAGTGACGGTGGAAAAGAAAAGGTGTGGCAGCCGGAGGAAACGCCGCAGCCGGAAGAGTGACGGTGGGAAAGAAAAGGTGCGGCAGCCGGAGGAGACACAGCAGGCAGCCTGGTGCAAAAATACCGGGGATGGAGGTTTTTTCATGAAAAAGGAAGAATGGATCAATAAATATGGCAGAATTGGCGGTTGGTTTCAGATATTGTGTTTTTCAAGCATACCGATTTTTGGCTTTTGGTATATGGTTGTCATGGCAGTGAGGAAAAAGACGCCGCAGGAGAAGCGCTCTTACGCAGTAGCATTTTTGATCTTTCGCATTCTGGTGCTGCTTCTGGCAGTTACGCTCCTGTATGGATTGTATCAGACCGGATTAAATTTTTTGGACGGAATCCTCCAATATGCGGGGATGGAATCATAAGGCAGGGAGGCTGCCGGAAATAGCTGTGCGTCGGGACGGAGTTATAAGGCAGAAAAGCTGCCGGAAATAGCTGTGCGTCAGGACGGAGTTATAAGGCAGGGAGACTGCCGGAAATAGTTGTGCGTCAGGACGGAGTTATAAGGCAGGGAGGCTGCCGGAAACAGCTGTGCGTCAGGGCGGAGTTATAAGGCAGGGAGACTGCCGGAAACAGTTTGCGTGGCAGGGCGGAAAATACCAGCCGGCAGGGAATAAGGATGGAGAGAAGGAATGGCAAAAAAAGTATATGCGGTGCGTGTTGGCAGAAAAACAGGGATTTTTGAGACATGGGAGGAGTGCAAAGAGCAGGTGGCAGGATTTTCCGGTGCAGAATATAAAGGGTTTCAGAGCCGGGAGGAGGCGCTTTCTTTTTTAAACGGCACGCAGAAAAGTTTAGATTTGGGTCAGGTTTGTCCCGGGGAGGCTGTGGCATATGTCGATGGAAGTTTTGACAAGCTCTCCGGCGACTTTTCTTATGGCATGGTATTTTTATATCAGGGGAGAGCAGAAAAATTCTGCCAGCGCATTTGCGATGAAGCATTGTCTGCCATGCATAATGTGGCGGGGGAGATCAAAGGAGCAGAAGCGGCGATGCGGTATGCCATTTCTAAAGGGGCTGCCCGGCTGACGATCTACCATGATTATGAGGGAATTGCCAAATGGTGCACGGGAGAATGGCGTGCCAATAAAGAAGGCACAAAAGCATATCAGGCATTTTATCAAAAGGCGGCAGCTGTCATGCAGATTGAGTTTGTAAAAGTAAAAGGGCATTCCGGCGACGCCTATAACGATATGGCGGATGAGCTGGCAAAACAGGCGCTGGGTCTGTCGGAAAACCGCCATCAGGTGTCGGAAAAACAGCTTTTGTAAGCGGAGAGAAGCGAAGGATATGGATGCAGATATTTTATTGTGGATACAGGATAATATAAGGAATGTTTTTTGGAACCCGGTTATGTCGCTGATTACCCATCTGGGCGATGCGGGGATGTTTTGGATCGTTCTTGCCGTGTGTTTTTTGATGATGAAAAAAAACCGCAGACTGGGGGCGGTGATGTTACTTGCTATGATATGCTCCTTTGCAATAAATAATCTGGTATTAAAAAATCTGGTGGCGAGGATTCGTCCGTATGAGGTTGTTGACGGTCTGGAATTGTTAGTCGGGAAGGCAAGGGATTTCTCTTTCCCATCGGGTCATTCTGCGACGAGCTTTGCTGCTGCGGTGCCAATCGTCAGGTTAAAGGGGTGGCGGTTTGGCGTCTGGTTCGTACTTCTTGCCGGGGCGATCGCCTTTTCCCGATTATATGTGGGAATCCATTATCCGACAGACGTCCTGTTTGGAATAGGGAGCGGCGCAATCATCGGATATGTTGTGTCTGGGGCTTTTTTGGCGCAGGCGGAAAAGGAGCGGTATTGACCGCAGTCTTATTAAGAACGAAACGAGGGCAGATATGCCGAAAAGAGTTACAGGCAAGTTATGATTTAGAGGAGTGAGCAGAATTGAAAGTAATCAGCTTTTATAAAAGCGAAAGGCAGAGTTATTGGCTTAATGAAATAGGAAAAAGCGATTGGAAAGCCGGAGCATATCTATATCAAATATTAAGCAACAACACTTTTTACGATGTTGTAGGTGAAGGTTCTGAATTGCTTTTGCTTACGGACGAAGATAAACTTGTTTCATTTTGCACATACGCAAAGAAAGATGAGATCTTATCAACAGAATATTCTCCTTGGATAGGATTTGTATATACTTTTCCTCAATATCGTGGGCATAGATATATGGGGTTGCTGTTTCAGAAAATTGAATCGAATGCTAAAGATCATAATATAAATAAAATATTTATATCAACAGATCACATTGGTTTATATGAAAAATACGGATTTGAGTACATAAAGCAAATGGAAAGCATTTATGGAGGAGAATCAAGAGTATATGTAAAACAAATCAATGGATTTTAATGCGGATTCATTCAACATATTAGATAAAGAATGGGCGCTTGGTGACGGCTGGGATATTGGAAAACGATAATACGATGACCGATTGCTGCTTTTGGAACAGGAATTACGGGTTTTGTTGCTATTGATAACGCAGGCAATGGACGAGTTATATCCTGATCTCTTTCTGCTGTGGATACTTTCTATGTAATCGTCCGGCTATCTGCTCCGGCGACCAGCATAGAGATAGTTTCTCCTGAACATACGCTGACAGCCCAGGGTCTTCATATCGATACCGACGATGACTGTTTCTTCGGCGCAGATCGGCCGCCTGCTGGGCTGGCTCACACAGATACCGTTTGCGAGCATTGTTCTTCAAGAATCTCCATTCACAGATCAGGGAAGCGTAGTTGAGATATTTACGGATCTTACTATCTGGACAGGAATCCGGAAAGTTATAGACAGCATAAATGATAATGCGATCGCGGCGTAAGAGAACAAAATCCACACTTGGATTTCTGCCATGATACGCTATTTTGAACAGAAAAAAGGCATCTGCATATCTATGTAGGCAAGCAACGCCAATAGAAAAAGCGCGGTATTTGAGTTTGGTTTTTCTAAAGACAGTATGCGTTTTGTTTTTGGCGCAGTCAGATTGTTGTGTCTGTCTGGACGATCAGCTCTTCGAGTTTCCGGATGGCTTCTGGGATCTGCTGCATTGTCAGACCGGAGTAATTAATGACGATCGTGTGCTGGCAATCTTTTGCCCCGTCAAAGTAATATTCGGAGAGACAGGCGATGTGGAGTTTGTTTTGTGCCGCCTGTTTTGTCAGCTCGCTGTCAGACAGGCTTGTTTTTAGCCTCATCAGGAAATGAAGCCCGGCGTCTTCCTCTTTGATCGCGATCAGATGGGAGAAGCGGCTTTTTTTGATGCCGTCGAGTAATCTGTCGCGGACTGCTTTGTAGTGGGTGCGCATCCGGTTGATATGCTTTTCAAAATAGCCCTCTGAGAGAAAGAGCGCTAATGTATATTGTTCAAAATTTGATACGGTGCAGGAATAAAAATCCAGCTTTTGGTAATACCGCTCTAGCAGGTGCGGCGGCAGCACCATGTAGCTTATGCGGACAGTGGAGGCAAGGCTTTTGGAAAAGGTATTAATATAGACGACACGTTCGGAGCGGTCAATACTTTGCAGGGCGGGGATTGGTTTTCCAGAGAGGCGAAACTCGGAATCATAATCATCTTCAATAATATAGCGCCCTTCTTTTTTGACTGCCCAGCCAAGCAGCTCATAGCGTCTTCCAATCGAGGTGACGACGCCGCTGGGGAAATGGTGGGATGGGGTAATGTGCGCGACGTCCGCCCCACTATTTTCAAGACTGGGGATCAGGATGCCCTCATGATCTAAAGAGACCGGGTTTACGGAGACGTGATGGCTCTGATAGATTTTCTTTAGTTTTCCATATCCGGGATTTTCCACCGCATATTTTTTGCCAAAGCCAAGAAGCTGGATTAGCAGGCCGTAGAGATATTCTGTCCCGGCGCCGACGATCACCTGCTCTGGCGTTACGTCCATATCGCGGAAATCTTTTAAATGTCTGCAGATTGCCGTACGGAGCTCCATGATGCCGCCGCAGGGCGGCATGGAGAGAAGCTCCTCGCGTTTTTCAGAAAGCGTCTGTCTGCTTAATTTGGCCCAGATTGAAAAGGGAAAGGAATCTGTATCAGTGCGGTTGCTGACAAAGTCGATAACGTAGCGCTCTTCCGGACTGTCCGGCAGGGCGTTTTCCCTGACAGGCTCTGTTTGGGGGAGACTTTGTGAACCGGCGATCGCCTCCACAAAAAAGCCTTTTTTGGGTATAGAAGAAATATATCCCTCAGACTGGAGCTGGGCATAGGCGTTTTCTACAGTTATCACGCTGACGCCAAGATTTTTGGCAAAACTCCTTTTGGACGGAAGTTTTGTCAGAGGGGGCAGCGCCCCAGATAAGATATCCTGTCTGATACATTTATACAGATGGATATAAAGGGAATCTGACCCGGTATCTTTTAGCGGATAAGTAAGCATCTCTCATTTCCTCCTCAATCTGACCTTATTAAAATAATTGTAATTGAATATTTTAATATAGTCAACTATGTTTTATACTTCAATACAATTCGCAATGCGAATCTGGTTCACAATCGGGATAGAACAGAGGGAGGATTTTTATGGACAGACAGTATGAATTAAACAAAGAGTTGGCGCAAATGTTAAAAGGTGGTGTGATCATGGACGTCACAACTCCGGAGCAGGCAAAGATTGCGGAGAGCGCCGGTGCGTGCGCCGTTATGGCGCTGGAGAGGATACCGGCGGATATCCGCGCTGCGGGCGGCGTTTCCCGGATGAGCGACCCGGAAATGATCAAGGGGATCCAACAGGCCGTTTCCATCCCTGTCATGGCAAAATGCCGCATCGGACATTTTGTGGAGGCACAGCTGTTAGAGGCGATTGACATTGATTATATTGATGAGAGCGAGGTGTTATCGCCGGCGGACGATCAATATCATATTGATAAGACAAAATTCCGCGTGCCGTTTGTCTGTGGTGCGAGAGATTTGTCAGAGGCGCTGCGGCGGATCAAGGAAGGGGCGTCTATGATCCGGACAAAGGGAGAGCCTGGAACCGGCGACGTAATACAGGCGGTGCGCCATATGCGTGCGATGAACCGCGAGATTGCCAGGATTAGCGCGCTTAGGGACGACGAGCTGTTCGAGGAGGCAAAACGGATGGCGGTGCCGTATGAGTTAGTAAAATCGGTAAAGGATAACCAGAGGCTGCCAGTGGTCAATTTTGCGGCGGGCGGCGTTGCGACGCCGGCAGATGCGGCATTGATGATGCAGCTTGGCGCCGAGGGGGTTTTTGTTGGCTCTGGTATCTTCAAATCCGGCAATCCGGAAAAACGGGCGGCCGCAATCGTGCAGGCTGTGACAAATTATAACGATGCGGCTCTGATCGCAGAACTGTCCAGAAATCTGGGAGAAGCG
>CANQCD010000151.1 GCA_947589455.1 uncultured Lachnospiraceae bacterium
TTCATTCAGTTTTTCTTCATCATTCTGCTCCCAATTTTTTAAAATTGCTACAGATTTCTGCAAGGCTAGATAATTGGTTTTATCTGTATTACTTTCTTGTTGTATCAAGCGCAATCTGATATCTAACTTATCTTTCATTATATCCGGTATCCCCTTCCTGATTTACAAATAAAAGCGTCACAAACTTTTCTTAATTCTTCCCCCTCACCACAACATATTTTTGATTTTTGCTTTTTGGCTTGTCCGGAATTTCCACCGTCAATCTATTAGTATTCAGCAAATGTTCCATTTCCACTTTGATGCAAAAAAACGCCTCATATATTGCAACTATATGGGGCGTTGGATATCAGCTTAACACAAAGTAAAAGTCATACTGCCTGTTACGGCATTCATTCCATCATGGATTCGTTTTGCTCTTTACGCATCAAAGACAGCGTCCACGGTCAGAGGATTGTAAACATATCGTCCAACAGCACCCAGTTTGCCAAAAAGAGCCGCATTAACTGCCAGTATCCCATCCCACGCAGATTAAGTTCCTGTACAAGGTTAAATTTTGCCCGCATACTTCTGACGTCTTCAAACCAGACTTCATGTTCCACGCCCTCTGTCACATAATTAAAATGAGGAGTCTGGGCTATTTCATCAAACTGTATCACAGCGCCGTATTCTACGGCAAGCTCCACCGCCTGCACGTTTCCAACAACCCGCGCCTTTGTCACTCCCTTTTCATATGGAAGCGGCCAGTCATAGCCGTAATTTGGTATGCCGAGGCTGATTTTTGCCGCCGGGATCTCTGTCAGCGCATACTCCGCCACCTGCCGCACCTTATTGATGGGCGCAACTGCCATCGGCTCGCTATAAGTATAACCCCATTCATATGTCATAAGCAGGACAGAGTTTGCCGCCGCTCCCAGCCCGCCGTAGTCCTTTCCTTCATAGAGAAGCCCCTGCTGCCCGGCAGACGTCTTAGGGGCAAGCGCTACCGAAGTCTCGTAACCTCTCTCATTCATAAATTCTGTTAATTCCGCGACAAATGTCGTAAAGGCGTCCCTGTCCTCCGCCAGAATATACTCAAAATCTACGTCAACTTTTTTAAATCCTTTTTCTTCCATTGTCAGAAAAAGATTCTGATATAATGTCTGCTTCGCCTGCGGATTTCCTACCATCTCATGGATCAGCTGATTATTAAAATGTCCCTGTGCATCCATCGGCGTCAATGTCAAAACAGGGCTGACGCCCAACTCCTCCGCCGAGGCGATCATCCTGCCGTCACTGACTGCCGGGCTGATCAGCGCGCCGTCCGGCGTAAATCCATAAGAAAAGACGGAAAGTTCTGTTAAATAGGGAAGCGTCGCCTCTAACACTGCCTGGTCAATAAACGGATAGGCATAGCCATTTGTCACAACCGCCTTTTTTTCTCTCTCCGCTCTCCCAACCGGTATCAAGAGCGCCTGCCCTATTGCAAGCGCATAGGGATAGGCGAGCTGGTTTACATAGACAATGTTTTCTGCATCTGTCTGAAAACGCTGCGCAATCGAATCTACATTATCATTTTTTTGAACTACATAAATTTCCATCAGAAAACCCCTTTGAAACATTGATCTCTCACTTTAGTAAATATATGCGGGAAAAGAAAAAACGTGCGCCGGGCAGGAAGAAACCGGCGGCCGGATTTTCTGATGCGGCAGATAGCTGGTCAGACAGGAGAAAACATCTGTTATCTGGCGTTCACCATACCGGGCTAATATGTTCGTTATCTGGCGTTCACCATGCTAAGCTAATGTGTCCGTTATCTGGCGTTCACCATGCCAAGCTAATATGTCCGTTATCTGGCGTTCACCATGTTAAGCTAATGTGTCCGTTATCTGGCGTTCACCATGCCAAGCTAATGTGTCCGTTATCTGGCGTTCACCATGCCAAGCTAATGTGTCCGTTATCTGGCCGTTCGCTGTGCTAATCTAACAGGATTTCCCTGTGCTCAACGGAAGTCGAAAAAACAATCAGCGTTTTTGTCCTTCCATATTTTTGAAGCTCACCTATAAACTGATCCAGCTCATCCGTGCTTGGAAACAGGACTTCCAAAAGCATGGAATAGTCTCCTGTCACACAATTACATTCAACTACATTTTTGCAGCTCTTAATATAAGGATAAAATTCCTTTTTGTCTACCGGCGATACCTCCAGATTGATAAACGCCTTGATATGATATCCCATTTTCTCTGTGTTGACGTGTGCATGAAACCCTTTAATATAGCCCTGTTCTACAAGATTATCAATTCGGACAGACACTGCAGGCGAGGACAAATATACCTTTTGTGCAATCTCTTTTAGCGACACCCTCGCATTCTCCTGAAGCATCAGCAAAATCTTTTTGTCAATATGGTCTAATTCATTGTTTTTCATAAATAAACTCCCCCTTCCTGCTGCTTCATACCTGCTTCTGTATCAAAGCATAACACTAAATCTTTCATCCGTCAAACAGGAAAAGGGAGTTATTTGAATTACTTTGCAGGCTCTATCTGTTGTTCACACCGGCTGCAGGCTATTTCCCAGCTGCCCGCACACTGGGACTTCCCGATTGTTTTTCACGAGACAGTGTCCCGTCGATTGTGGGCTGCGACTGCCCTGCCCGCACACCGGGACTTCCCGATTGTTTTTACTGTATCTTCTGCCGGTTGTTTTTTCAGCCGTTCGCCTGATGGGATTTTCCAGCTGTTTTTACTGCACTGCTCGAAACGCCTCATCCAAATCTTCAATAATATCATCAATGTGCTCTGTGCCAATGGAAAGGCGGATTGTATTTTTATGGATGCCGCTTGCTTCCAGCTCCTCGTCATTCATCTGAGAATGCGTGGTGCTCGCCGGATGGATAACGAGTGACTTTACATCTGCGACATTGGCAAGCAGTGAGAACAGCTCCAGATTATCAATAAATTTCTTCGCCGTATTGTCATCGCCCTTGATATCAAAAGTAAAGATAGAGCCGCCGCCATTTGGAAAATACTTCTGATACAGCTCCTGCTGTTTTTTATCCGTTGAAATTGACGGATGGTTTACCGTCTCCACCTGCGGATGCCGGTTCAGATATTCTACTACTTTCAGCGCATTTTCCACATGACGCTCCACACGCAGAGAAAGCGTCTCTAATCCCTGCAGGAAAAAGAATGCATGGAACGGCGATAAAGTCGCTCCGGTATCGCGCAGGAGGATTGCACGGATCTTTGTAACAAATGCCGCCGCACCGACTGCCTTTGTAAAGCTAATGCCATGGTAGCTTGGATTTGGCTCTGTCAGGGACGGGAATTTGCCGGACGCCTCCCAATCAAACTTACCGCTGTCAACAATCACGCCGCCAATCGTTGTCCCATGTCCTCCGATAAATTTCGTGGCGGAGTGCACTACAATGTCTGCGCCATATTCAATCGGACGGACAAGGTACGGTGTGGCAAATGTATTGTCAATCACCAGCGGAATCTTATTTTCATGGGCAATCTTTGCAATCTCCTCAATATCCACCAGATCAGAATTTGGATTGCCGAGCGTCTCTATAAATACCGCCTTTGTGTTGTCCTGGATCGCACTGCGCACCTCGTTTAAATCTGCGGCGTCAACAAATGTCGTCGTAATGCCATACTGTGGCAATGTGTGGAGAAGCAGATTAAATGTGCCGCCGTATATGTTTTTTGCCGCCACAATATGATCGCCTGCCTGCGCCAGGTTTTCGATAGTATACGTGATCGCCGCTGCGCCGGATGCAACTGCCAGCGCCGCTACGCCGCCTTCCAGTTTCGCAATCCTCTGTTCAAAAATATCCTCTGTCGGATTCGTCAGCCTTCCGTAAATATTTCCATTATCCGTCAGGCCAAAACGCGCCGCCGCATGGTCGCTGTTGTGAAATACATAGGAAGAAGTCTGATAGATCGGCACCGCCCTTGCATCTGTTACCGGGTCTGCGCTTTCCTGCCCTACGTGTAACTGAAGTGTCTCAAATTTTAAATCTCTGTCTGCATAATTTTTCTTTCCCATAGTAGCCTCCATTCTGAGAACGTTTTTTTGTTTGAGGATCCGCAGGAGAAAACCAGGCTTCGACCCGCAGATGCAGTCTCTCTTGCCAAATGCAGTCTTCTCTTGTCGGATATGGCATTATCTGTAGCGTTCCCGGCGCAGATAACCCTGTATTCCTCTTTTTCCCTCGGAGACGGAACAGGATCCGCCGCCGTCTTATTGCCTTTTTCAGATGTTGAAACCAATCATACAACCATATTCCTACTTTGTCAATAGGTTTTTAGGGATTTTATTAAAAATTTAAAATCTCCTCCTTTTGCCTCGTTCCAACAGCTTTAAAATAGCTATATTCCAGTTTAACAAAATCATAGTAATTTCACAATAAAAAGTTTCTTCTTTATTAAATAGAGGAATCGGTCGGTGAAAAATGCCAATCCGTTTCACTTTTTGAATAAAGGGCGTGGCCGGCAGCAGCCGGCATAAAAGATTTGGGATTCTTCATTGGCGCTTGTAAAATAGGAAAAGTTAGGTGTATAATCAGATCAATTGATACTAGCTTTTTATCCTGGAAGGAAAAGGAAGAACCATTATGATACATATCCTGCTTGTAGAAGATGATACCGAAATCATTAAGAACCTGACCGCTTTCCTGCAAAAAGAAGGCTTTTCTGTCTCTTCTGCCACAGGGCAAAGAGAGGCGCTGGATTTTCTGGAACAGCATACGGAAACGGACCTGATCCTGCTTGACGTCTCTCTCCCGGACGGCAACGGATATGCCGTGTGCGCTGCGGTCAAGGCAAATTCTGACATTCCCGTTATTTTTCTGACTGCCTCCGCAGATGAGTACAGCGTTGTTACCGGACTGGATATGGGCGCAGAAGATTATATCGCAAAACCGTTCCGTCCCAGAGAATTAGTCTCCCGCATCCGCAGCGTGCTGCGCCGGTGCGGAAAAACGCTATCTGTCCTGGATCTGGGAAATATCCGCATTGACGCCTCCAGCGGAACTGTCCAAAAAAACGGACAAGAGCTCTTTCTCTCCGCACTGGAATACCGTCTGCTCCTGGTTTTTGCCGGACATAAGGGACAAGTCTTATCCCGCGATAAACTTCTGGAAGAAATCTGGGATATGGCGGGGGAATACGTCAATGATAATACATTAACAGTCTATATCAAACGCTTGCGGGAAAAAATAGAGGATAATCCTCAAAAACCGGAGATTATTAAAACCATCCGGGGACTTGGATACCGCGCAGACTAAATATTCAGGCGGCCGCCCCATTTACTCTGTAGTTTTCCGTTCGTTTCATGGATAGCCTGAACCAAATAAGCAAAATAAGGAGATAGCTATGGCACTTTTACGAAATCCTGAAATAAAACAAGGCGTCTTTTTTTATATTCTGACAGGGCTTGCCGCGGCTCTTCTGCTGCTTGCCCTGGGCAACCAAACAGGAGCTG
>CANQCD010000152.1 GCA_947589455.1 uncultured Lachnospiraceae bacterium
TGCTTTGACAGCATACGGATGAGTCGCATCCACCACTGTCCCAAAATCCCCCTCTTTCAGGAAATCGCCAATCTGCTCCATATCCATGCGCCCGCACACCACATTTACATATTCCGACGAGGGATAAAGCGTTTCCCCATATTCTGTCGCTACGCACACGGTACAGCGCCGTTTTTCCTGTTCCAATCGCTCTGCGAGCCTTCTTCCCTCGCTTGTCCCGCCAAAAATCAATACAGGCTTACCCATTGCCGCCACCTCCAATTCGATATCACTGGTGAATTAAATAGCGCTCAAAGAACCATCCAGGTCTATCCATTGCCGCCATCTCCAATCCGATATCCCCGCGGCGTGACCATACTGCCATCGATCTCCTTTGTCTCCGAATTTCCTATAAATACTGTAGTAAACATATTTACCGGGGTATCCTTAAGTTCAGATAAACGGCAGATCTGTATCCTCTCGCCCTCGCGCCCTGTCCTTTCCGCAATTCCACACACCGTATCCGGCGATGCATACTGTAATACGATCTCACACGCCCTTCTTAGATGATCTTTTCGTTTCCTGCTGGACGGATTATAAAGGCACAAAACAGTGTCAGACGCTGCCGCCGCATGAAGCCTCTTTTCTATTTTTTCCCACGGCGTGAGCAGATCGCTTAAACTGATCACAAAAAAATCCTGCATTAGCGGCGCGCCTAAAAGCGCCGCGCCAGATGACGCCGCAGTAATGCCCGGCACGATCTCTACCTCTATGCCTGCATCCGGATATTCCTGTCCAATCTCAAGAAAAAGCCCCGCCATTCCATAAATCCCTGCATCGCCGCTGCACACAAGCGCCGTATCCTTTCCCGCAAGCGCAGTTTCAAAACTGAGCCTGCACCGCTCTTCCTCCCTGGCCATCGGAGTCGAAAGAAATTCCTTTCCGGGAAAATACGGCTCTACAAGCCCGATATATACCTGATATCCAATGATCACCTCGCACTGCTGCAGCGCTTTTACCGCTCGTATCGTCATTTCTTCGTAATTTCCCGGGCCAATCCCCACAATATATATTTTACTCAAAGCAAACCCTCCATTTCTTGCTGCGCCAGCCTTAATCCTCACGCTCCAGAAAGCATACGGTATCTTCATTATTTTTCTTCATATATTCTCTCTCCAGCCAGAATCCTTACGCTCTGGAAAGCATACGGTATCTCTATTATTTTTCTTCATTTATCCTCTCTCCAGCCGGAATCCTCACGCTCCGGAAAGCATACGGTATCTTCATTATTTTTCTTCATATATTCTCTCTCCAGCTGGAATCCCACGCTCCAGAAAAACATACGGCAAGTTTTCTTACCGCGGCCGCCACAGTGATGCCATTTCCCGCCTGTTTCCTCACGGCCAGCTCTTTTTCCTCTCCCGCCTCACAAAAAAGAGCGGCGCGTTCGCATACATTATCTGTCCCTGTTATTTGCCTCACAAAATCAGAGGCGTTAAAATCTCCCCTGACGCTGTTTAGCGCAGCGGCGTCCAAAAAAGAAACAGGGAGACCATAGCGCCCCGCAAATTCCAAAATCCCCGCTTCCTCTTTCTTTAAATCTATCGTAGAAATACCGCACAGCGCATACTCGGATATGTTCTCCTGTTCCAGCACACCTTTTACAAAGGCGTCGATCTCCTCACGGCCTTTCCCTTTCCTGCATCCCACTCCAAGCGTTACCGTCCCCGGAATCAAATGCAAATCCACGCCTCCGCCCTTTCTCCAGTCAAACGGTCTGTGCCGGTAGATTGAAATGATCATATTATGCCGAAACTCACAAAAGTTCTGTGTGATATAGAAATGTTCCGGAAGTTGTCCCTCAACTGTGATATTCTTGTCCATAATGACTCCCACCGGTTCCTCGTCAAGGATTGCCGCTTCCAGTTTTTTGGCCGCATCCCTGTCTGCGATTGCAAGACCGTTCTCTAATGCAAACAGATCAACCGCCAGTCTGCCATGATTGTCAGAAGAGGTCGTGACCACAGCCCTTGCGCCGATGCCCGCCGCCAGGATATCAGCCCATCTGTTTGCGCCGCCGGCGTGTCCTGACAGGAGCGATATAGCATTTTTCCCCCTATCATCTATCACGACCACCGCCGGATCGCTCAATTTATCTTTCACAAACGGAGCAATGCACCTGACGGCAATGCCGCAGGCGCCAATAAAAACCAGCAGGTCATTTTCCAAAAACGCTTTCCCCGTCCATTCACGCAATGTCCCCCTGACAGGCGTCACACCGTCTGGCAGCGCAGCGTTTTCCCCTTTGGCTGAAAAAACACGCGCCTCGCAGCCGTGCAAAATGCAGATTTGCGCCGCCTCTTGCGAAAGCTGCAGCCCGGACGAAGTAAAACTAATCACTACCGCTTTCATAACGACCTCCTTCCTTACCATCAAGTTACAGGCGTTTGCGAAACGTTCCTTTCCTCTATGATCGCCTTAGCAGCCTGCACAAAACCAACAAAGACGGGCTTGTACTGCCTGTTTATAGTCTTTGTGCATCCTGCTTAAGGTACAATATACTATTTTGAATCCTTTTGCGATCACCTAAGACAATTTATTTTTCAGGCGATTGGGAAGCGGCTCGGTATCCTGTCTCAAAGGACGCATCGTAAAGCTTTGACCTCTCATAATGGCTGTGCGCTGCTACGTCCCCCACAATAATAATCGCCGTCTTTGTAATGCCGTGTTCCCTCGCCGTCTGCTCTAACTCTCCCACAGTACAGACATATTTTTCTTCTTCTTCCCATGTTGCCCTATATACAATAGCAGCGGGGGTATCCAAAGAGTAGCCGCCTTTTATCAGACGCCTGCAAAGTTCCTTCAACATCCCGGCGCTTAAAAAAAACACCATCGTGGCATGATGTGCGGCAAGCGCCTCCACACTTTCGCCCTCCGGCACGGCAGTCCTTCCCTCCATCCTTGTGATAATAACAGTCTGGGAAACTCCGGGCAGCGTATACTCAAGATTTAACGATGAGGCTGCGCCGCAAAATGAGCTCACCCCAGGACAGGAGGCATATGGAATCCCTTTTTCCTCAAGCAGATCCATCTGCTCTTTGACCGCACCGTAAAGACAGGGATCGCCCGTATGGAGCCGGACTACGGAAAGCCCTCTCCCATGCGCCTCGCACATGACCGAAACCACCTCGTCAAGCGTCATATGCGCGCTGTTATAAATCTGGCAGTCCTCTCGCGCCGCCGAGAGAAGACCTGGATTGACCAGAGAACCTGTATAGATAATAACCTCTGCTTCTGAAATGAGACGTCTGCCCCGCACAGTGATCAAATCCTCTGCGCCGGGTCCTGCTCCTACAAAATGTATCATAAACCACCTCGCAAACAGAAAGGAATCTCTTAGTCATAAACGATGATAACCGAATAATAACCTGCCTGTTCCGGCATTTCCTCTATCTGACCATAAATCCTTTCATTTTCCATGCCACAGTTTTCAACCATTACCGCATTTGCCTTTTTCTCCCGTAACAGCTTTTTTACCGCCGGAAGCCTGCTTCCCGTCTTCATAAGTACCTTTGTCCCCGAAAGCCCTAAAAATCCCTCAATATCATAAGAGGACGGCAGGATGTGAAGCTGCTCCCTCCCATTGACAAGCCCTCTGTTGATCAGCGCCGCCACTGCGCAGAAAGACGGAACGCCGCTCACGATCTCTGTATCATAGCCAAGCCCGGAAAGCCGCTGATGCAGATAGATATAGGTAGAATATACCGTTGGGTCGCCAAGCGTCAAAAATGCCACGTCATCCCCCTTGTCAAGGACGATCCGCAACGTTTCTGCAGCCGCTTTGTGGCTCTTTTCCAACACCTCCCGGTCTTTCGTCATAGGCATAGACACGCACAGACATTTCTTTTGTTCCAACTCCGGCGCCGCTTTTTTTGCGATCTGATAGCTTACCGCATCTTCCTTTCGCTCACTCGGCACTGCGATATATTCACAACGCCTGATAATATCCGCCGCTTTTAACGTAAGCAGACCGGCGTCTCCCGGTCCTACGCCCACGCCGTACAGCCTTCCTCTCAAATCTGACATGACCGCCGTCACCTCCCTTCTGTCCAGTTTCCGCCGTCTCTGCGAAACACTTTGAAACCAATACAAGATCTGCTAAGCAACAGACAAAACTCCGTCCTTCGTTTTCCCCGGCGAAACACTTCAAAACCAATACAAGATCTGCTAAGCAACAGACAAAACTCCATCCTTCGTTTTCCCCGGCGAAACGCTTTAAAACCAGTACAATATCTGCTAAGCAACAGACAAAACTCCGTCCTTCGTTTTCCTCGGCGAAACGCTTCAAAACCAATACGATAACAGCTCCTGAAGCGCTATCTTAGCGCCCTGATAAACTCCAATGCCTTTTCTGATCTTGCAAGTGTTCCATATCTGTTAGAAAAGACAACTGCCTCAATCTGTATTTTATTCTCCGTCCGGGCTCTCATATTTGCCAGGATCCGGCCAAGCATACTGTGCATCGCCCCTTCCAGGACGCCGCCCGTCTGCAAAATCTCCACCGCCTCGTCTGCCGCCGTGCAGGAAAGCACACGCTTTGCAGTGGCAATATCACAGCCACCCAGCACAGCACATGCACAAAACGCTTCCATCCTGGCGTCCGCCACCAGCGAATGTGTATTCATCACCCCTGCCGCGACCTTTGCCAGCTTCCCAATATGGCCAATAAAAAGGATTTTCTCAAATCCCATTTCCAGCGCCATATCTAACGTTTCTCCTATATAATTGCTGCATTTGACACACTGTTCTATATCAATGCCCCACTCCTCCAGCGCAAAGCTTCTGCCGTAATTGCCCGGAGAAAGGAAAAGAATCTCTGTATTTTGTGTTTTTTTCTGATTCATCTCTGTGCGGATCGTCTCAACCACCGCCCGCACGCTCATCGGCTCGACAATCCCGGTAGTGCCAAGGATTGATATTCCCCCCTCAATGCCAAGCCGCGGATTAAACGTCTTTTTTGCGATTTCTCTCCCCATCGGTGCAGAGATCGTGACGGTAAGACCGCACGCTTCTTTTGCATCCTGCATTTCACAGGCGGCAGCTTCAACGATCATCTTCCGGGGCGTGCTGTTTATGGCGGCGGCGCCAACCGGCTGTTCAAGCCCCGGCTTTGTTATGCGTCCAATCCCCTCGCCGCCGTCGACAGTGATTCCGCCTTCTTCACGCTGTACCGACGAATAGACCAATATACCGTCGGTGCAGTCGGCGTCATCCCCGGCGTCTTTTTTAACGGCGCA
>CANQCD010000153.1 GCA_947589455.1 uncultured Lachnospiraceae bacterium
TTTTACTCTGAGGTATCTTTTTATCAACCACCTTCCTTGGAATTCCCTATATTTAAATTATACAGGAAGCTCCTTTTTATGAAATAAAAAATTGCAAGTCCTCCTATAGGAGAGCTTTGAAATGTAGTGGTGTACAAGGGAAAAACGCTGATTTTGCCCTTAAAAACCCCTTTACTTTTTCAGATCCAGCAGTCCGGAGAAAGAACGGATCTTTTTTGTCCCTTCTACCCTGCCAAACCCATAGGCCGCAAAGATAAAAGAAATCCCCGCCGCCTCAGCCGCCTCAAAATCTCCCAGCGTGTCCCCGACATAGGCAGTCTGCTCTGCACAAAGTCCGTTCCGCTCCATCAGAAGGGAAATATTTTCTCCCTTGGAAAGACCAGTATTGCCAAAACATTCTGTGTCTGACACCCATTTTCCCAATCCGCTTTTTGCAAGGAACAGCTCGATATAACCGCATTGGCAGTTGCTGACAATAAACAGTTTTTTCCCCGCCGCGGCAAGCTTGCGAAACGTCTCCTGCACCTCCGGATAGCAAAGCTCTCTCTCCTCTTTTTGCAGCGCCTCATGTTCCAACCGGACACAGGCATGTAACAAATCCTTCTGCGCCTGCCTATCGACGTCGCCAAATAGAAGCGAAGCAATCTCATCCATCGGTTTTCCAAACAAACCTTTCAGCCGTTTTGCATCAATATCCGCCCTGGTTCTTCCATCTGCTCTGGCGGCAGCATTCCACGCCCCCGCCACAACTTCCGTCGTATCCCATAAAGTGCCGTCTACATCCAGGATCAGATTGCAAAAACCATCCGAATCTGCCCTTTCTGCCTTTCTCACCGCCTGCATCATCACGCCTGTCCTTTCCTTTCTCGTCAGTTCTTTTCCTGCCTCTCCCGCCGCCCTTTAAAAAATATCCCTCTTGAAACAGTATGTGCGCAAATAATATGCCTTTCCGTGTATCTCGCCCCCTAAAAAACCCCTCTGCCCCATCAGGACAGAAGGGTCATACTGCCGTATTGCCATAGCACAGATACTATGCTATTTTGGCACAGCAAGGATAACGCATCCAATGCGTTCATGAAATAGAAGGACGATAACGCACGCTAGTCGTTAAAATCCCTGTCATATTCCAGTATCTTGCCGCTCTTTGCATGGATCGTCAGATCATATTCATAATTTCCCTTTATCATCTCTACTTCATATACTGCGATACCATCGTCATCTGCATCAAATTCTACCTTGACAACGGAAGCGCCCGGCACTTTTTTCTGTGCAATGCTTTTTGCTTTCGCATGACCGATATATTTATTCTTTGACGAAGTCTCTGACGCTGCGATCTCCCATTTATACTCTATCAGCGCTCCCCCGGTTTTCCGGTATTCCAGCGTATATTTTTTCGCTCCCTTTCTCATCACCACTTTATATACTCCAAAGCCATCCTCGTAATGTTGGGTAATCCTGTCGATCGAAGCATTTTTTACCTTTTGCTTTGCACACTTTTTACACGTTGACTTTGTGATAAGATGCTTTGCCACTTTGACAGTATGGTCTTCCCAACCATATTCTATCAGTTTTCCATTCGACGCCTGGTATACTAAGTCATACTCCTTCTTTCCCTTGTAGAGCTGGACTTCATAGACCAGTTTCCCATTTTCAAAATCACTGTCCACTTCCGTCACAGTAGCATTTTTTACTTGCTGCCTGGCCTTTGCCTTTGCCTGGTTTATGTTTCCAATCTTTGCTGCATCCGCCTGCCTTGGCGCGGTTAAAACACTGGCAGAAAAGATCAGAAAACCTGCTGTCAGGCATAATATCATTTTTCTTCTCATCATAGCCCTCCTTTTCTCGTTCCAATCTCCAGCAACACGTTTTCCCGCATCACGCCCCGCAGATATTTTGCTGTGGGATTTTCCTGCGCCGACGCCGGAAAACTCCTGCACGATCTGCATCCTGCTCTGTCATGCAAATTGTGCGCAATGAATTCTTCCGTAAGAATAGCACCGAATGCAGAAAAAGTCAACTGCCGCTAAATCCAGCAGACTTTTTATCGTGCTAATCCATCAGACCTTTTAACAGACGGATCACAATCCGCTTTTTCTCGGTATCTACATCTCTGACACAATCTTTTATCACTGGCAAAAGTACCTCTCTGCCGTCATGGGACGTCACAAAGACTAAGTTGGCTCCCGTTTCCAGAATATCCAGCAGATCGCCGAATTTTTCGCCGTCCTCTGTAAAAATTTCCGCTCCCATGATATCTGCCAGATAATATTCATCCTCTTCCAGAGGAAGTGCGTTCTCCCTGGTCACAAAAAGATCCATTCCCTTATATTTCTCAATTTCGTTAATATCATCTATTCCCTTAAATTTCACGATAACCAGATTTTTCTGGTAGCGCACTCTCTCCACTTCCAAAAATACTTTTTCTTTTCCATTGTCAAAAAAAATCTCTTTCAGCCAGTCAAAACGGCTGACGTCATCTGTCGTCGGGAGTACCTTGATCTCCCCACGGATGCCGTGTGTGTTTGTAAACACTCCAACCCGAAAAAATTCCTGCATCTGTTACACTGCCTTTCTAGTAAATCTGTCCTGCAGGATATCACCTGCAGCTTCCTAAAATAATATGCCTCTGCAATCCGAGCGTTGCATCTATCATCCTGGCAATGCCCCTGCAATCTGAATAATGCCTCCGCAATCCGGACACTGCCTCCACAATCTGAATAATGCCTTCGCAATCCGGACACTGCCTCCGCAATCCGGACACTGCCTCCGCAATCCGAATAATGCCTTCGCAATCCGGACACTGCCTCTGTAATCCGGACAAAAAGCGCCCATACAATCAAGTACAGGCGTTTTCTTTCCTCTTTAATGTCCGATTTCGACAATCACTTTCTTATCTGTTTTAGAAGCAGCGGCTTTTACCATCGCACGGATTGCCTTTGCGATCCTTCCCTGCTTTCCAATCACTTTCCCCATATCATCCGGCGCCACCATCAGCTCCAGGATAATCTCATTGTCTTTCTCAGTCTCTGTAACAGTGACCTCTTCTGGGTGGTCAACAAGCGACTGAGCGAGGACTTCTACTAACTCTTTCATTACCTGATACCTCCCTCAGGCAGATACCTGGCAGACAGACGCCCCGCTTTCCGCAAAGCTTCTGCCTGTCCCACAAAAACTATTTTGTGATACCTGCTTCCTTTAACAGCTTGCCTACTGTCTCTGTCGGTTTTGCACCGTTTGCAAGCCATTTCTTTGCCGCTTCTTCATCAAACCGAAAGACGCTCGGATCCTGATTCGGATCATAGATACCGATTTCTTCGATAAATCTTCCGTCACGAGGAGCTCTCGCATCCGCTACAACAATTCTATAGAAAGGGCTTTTCTTTTTTCCCATTCTTCTCAGACGAATCTTTACTGCCATTCTCTCATTCACCTCCTTTTCTCTTTTTGTATCGCGCCTGCGGTTTTCCCACAGGCAATTTATGCAAATTCTGCCGCCGGCTGCTCTTCCGCTGCCGACAGGCAAAACCTGATAACCTGTTCACAAAACGCCGTCCTAAAATCCAAACGGCATTTTCGGCATCCCAAATCCCCTTTTCTTCTTTCCTTTGCCGCCTAACATGCCAGACATCTGTTTCATCATCTTCTTGGACTGTTCATATTGCTTCATGAGCTTATTTACCTCGGAGATGTCTACCCCGGCGCCCTGCGCGATCCTGCGCTTTCTGGATGGGTTAATGATTTCAGGATTGCCCCGCTCTTCCGGCGTCATAGAATAGATGATCGCCTCGATCCCTTTGAAGATGCTGTCGTCAATCTCCATTTGATCGGGCAGCTTTACGCCGGGGAGCATACTCAAAATACTCTGGATCCCGCCTAGCTTTTTCATCTGCGCCATCTGATCTAGAAAATCATTAAAATCAAACTCCGCTTTGCGGAATTTCTTTTCCATCTCCCGCGCCTTGTCCTCATCAATCTCAGCTTCCGCCTTTTCAATCAGCGTGAGCACATCTCCCATGCCAAGAATCCGCGAGGCCATGCGCTCCGGATAAAACTGTTCCAGATCGGACAGTTTCTCGCCCATACCCACATATAAGATGGGCCGTCCGGTCACTGCCTTGATCGACAACGCCGCGCCGCCACGGGTATCGCCGTCGAGCTTTGTCAGGATAACGCCGTCAATCCCTATTTTCTCCTCAAAAGAAGAAGCCACATTCACAGCGTCCTGCCCTGTCATGGAATCGACGACAAGGATGCTCTGATCGACCGGAATGTTTTCCTTGATCTCCTCAAGCTCCGCCATCATATCCTCATCAATATGAAGCCTTCCCGCCGTATCCAGGATCACAATATTATGCTTGTTCTTTGCGGCGTGTTCCATTGCCGCCTTTGCAATGTCAACCGGCTTGTGGTTTGCACCCATGGAAAACACTTCCACACCCTGCTTCCTGCCATTGATCTGAAGCTGCTCTATCGCAGCCGGACGGTATACGTCGCAGGCAACTAACAGCGGCGTCCTGCCCTTTTGTTTAAACTTTCCGGCGAGCTTCGCCGTCGTTGTCGTCTTGCCGGCGCCCTGCAGACCGCACATCAAAAGGACTGTGATCTCGCTGGCAGGTTTTAGCGCGATCTCTGTCGTCTCGCTTCCCATCAGATGAACCAGTTCCTCATTTACCAGCTTGATCACCATCTGACCCGGCGTCAGGCTATTTAACACATCCTGCCCGACAGCGCGTTCCTGCACTGTCTTAACAAAGTTTTTAACCACTTTAAAATTAACGTCTGCTTCCAGAAGCGCCATCTTGACTTCCTTTAACGCCGCCTTAACGTCTGCTTCCGACAGGCGCCCCTTACTGCGAAGGTTTTTAAATACGTTCTGCAATTTTTCTGTCAGGCTGTCAAATGCCATATCATTCCTCCATTCCGAAGCGCAGCGACGGAAGTACGAGCCAAAAACAGCGCGGCTGTTTTTGTCCTGTACATCACTACTATTTGCGGCGCCCCGGCACAAATAGTAAATGCGGACATGATCCGCATTGTGAAACAATCAGCGCATCGGCGTGATCGGTCAATCTTTCCTGCCAAAGAGAAATCTCTCCAGATGAAACAGACATCATTCCAAACACGTCATAGTATATCCAATCCTCAAAATCTTGTCAAGCTTTCTTCTTGACATTTTTTATGGAATAGGAAATTGCAAGCCCTTCTAAAGAAGGGCTTTGAAATGTAGTGGGACGCATGGCACCAGCGCAGGCGGTGCCCT
>CANQCD010000154.1 GCA_947589455.1 uncultured Lachnospiraceae bacterium
CAATGGCGTTGATCTCGTCTACAGTATCGGCAATCTGCCCATTTACACTCTCCTGCAGATCCTGCAGGTTCATTGCCGCGTTTTTTATATAAGATGAAAGACTGTCCCCATAGCCGACTACTTTGGCGCGCTTTGTCGTATCTGCAACGCTCTCGCCTAAATCGCTTAATTCCACAAAGAAATTATCTAATGCATTTGTGATATTGCCGCTGTAGGAGTCCTTCGCATACAGATATTGCTGTATGTAATCCATCCCCTCTTCCATCGTGCTGTATTTTCCGTAGGAAGAATTGCTCAGACGATATTTTCCGTCATAGTATACATTACGCATACTCTCAATCCCTGTCACCGTCGTACCGGAACCCAGCATACCGTACGAAGTCCTCAGGGAAATCGGCACGCTGGCCGACTGGTTGACCACCTGCCTGGTATAGCCTTTTGTCTTGATATTTGCGATATTGTGCCCTGTTGTGGTCAAAAGCGCCTGATATGCGTTCATACCTGAGTTTGCAATACTTAATCCCCAAAATGTTGATGGCATATTTTTCCCTCCTGTCTGCTAACCAAGTCTTTCTATAATATGTTCCAGCATTTCATCAATCGTTGTGATGTAGCGCGACGCTGCATTATATGCATGTTGATACATCAAAAGATTTACCATTTCTTCCTCTGTCGAAACACCGGACGCCTGCTGCCGCTTATTTTCTGTCTGCTGGACCATACCGGTCTGCCCATCGACAATCCCATTCCAGATCATCCCCTGAACGCCCAGTGCGCCAATCATCGCATCGTAATAATTATCGACCGAATATTTGGCCAGTGTATTCGGATCCAGGACGGTGTCTTCCTCTCTCCATGCCTCCAGGATGTTTGCAAAAATACTGTTGTCATACTCATCTGTCCTGCCGGACGCCGGATTGCCCATCACCGGAAGATAAGAATAGTTTTCCCTGATCTTCTGATTGATTTCCAGGTTCAAGATGCTGTACATGGAATTGATATCTTCCGGATCTTCTTCATTATATATATATACCTTGTATTTTCCATCATCCAGTTTCTCCGTTATCGCATACGGATTCCCATATTCGTCCGTCACAACACGCCCTGTTTCATCCTGCAGATAGATTGGAGCGTCTAAAATATACGTTGTATAGCGCTCTGATCCCTGTCTTGCGAAAACTTCTACGCCAATCGTATTGTCATCATCCGCCCCGACCGGACAGTGCGACGCGAACAGACACTGTACTTTGCCTGTTATGCCTTTGGCTGCAAGCTCCGCGTTGTCCGTTACATCGACCGTTACATTAGGGCAAAACGCATCGTTTAATGATGTGGCGATCTTATGGATCAGCAGATCGAACTGCGCTTCCATCTTCTGCAGCAGGCAGGCGCCTGTTGTATTATTATAATCCAGCAAGTCATACTGCGACGGATCGACCGGGATATCTGTATAATATCCAAAATCCATCCCCCTTGCCGTAAGGATCCCTCGCAGGGAGCCTCTGTCCGTCTCCCTCGCCTCGGAATATGCTTCCGTGATATCATATACATCGCCAAAGCCGCTGTCTTCCCATCTTACATTATAAAGCGGTGAAACTACTCTAACATCATTTCCATCCGCATCTTTTTCATAATATTCCATCCTCTCGCATACCATGTGATGCACCGTCGTATCTTCTACCAGCGGCGCATTGTTGATGCGGATCGTAACCTGGTGGTTATAGGTCTCTACATATTCATAATCCGTATACTCCGCCAGCTCATCCATCAGAAGATTTCTCGCATCCCGGTAGTCATTCGCATTTTCCAACCCTGACGCCTCAGAATAGGCAATCTTCTCATTTAATGCGCCGATTTGATCCGCAATCGCATTGATCCTGTCAACCTGGCCTGCAATCTGCGTATTCAGGTTGACCTGATAATCGCGCATCGCTGTGTATACATCTTTCGCCTTCTGCAAGAACGTCTCAACCTTCGCGATGAACAGCTCGCGGTCGGTAATATTTTCCGGTCTTGTAGAAAAATCCTGAATCGTATTCATCAGTGAGTCCAGCGCATTATTAAACTCCACGCCTTCCATCTCACCAAACATATCCTCTACTTCCTGTTCCGTAGTCTGAAGGACTTCGTAAAAGCTGAGGCGCGATACCTCTACGCGGTATTCCTTGTCCAGGAAGCGGTCGCGAATCTGCCGGATCGCCGCCACTGCAGAACCATAGCCAATCTTCATCTGGCTCTTATCATTCACTTTAAAGAACTGATAATACGTATCTGTATTCAGATTCTGCTGCCTGGTATAACCAGCCGTCCTGGTATTGGACACATTGTGTGCGGTCGTGTTGATCCCTGCCTGCGAGACATTCAGAGCCGACACACCTGCATTAAAACTTGTCAATAATCCCATATCAATCTCCATTCCAAGCAAATCAAATCTATTCGCTTTGAAAATCTATCCACTTTGCATAATATACTCAAAAAGAAAACACGGCTTGTCACTGTAAGGCCGTCTCCGAACCGGCGGCGCCGGTTCGATAATTACTGTTTTGCATCAAATTCTCCCGCTGAAAAAGCGGAATGATAATTAGTCGATGCGTTTTTGTCGTAATTATTTACCCCTGGTGACATCCGTGTACTTTGAATAAAATTCATATTGAACTCTATCATTTCAAGGGAATTTTCTATTAAATTTTTATTTCTCTCATTAATGCTGACCAGCCGCTTCATCACAAGCTTCAGCGAATCGTGAATCGCAGCCAGCTTCTTGCGCTCTTCCGGCTGTTTTTCCAGCAGCCCCGCCAGCGTCCCTAAATCCAAAGTCCCCGCATCCTTATTCAGAACGACGGCGATATTCTGCATGACGCTCTCTCGCTTTTTGCCAAGGGCGCTTGCCTCGTCAATCAGCGCCTGCTCCCGGCGGGTCACTTCCTCCAGCTTTTTCAGGTCATCCTGTACCAGAATCCCTGTCTTTTCCTCCGACACTGGAATGAGCTTTTCGTATATTTCTTTTTCCTTATATAGTGTGTCGAGGAGCTCTTCCATCAAACTAGCCAATCTGAAACCTCATTTCTATATCTGAAAATCAAAATATTTGCTCACGATCTTCTCTGCGATCTCCTGCGAAGAAACATTGTATGTGCCGGAAGCCAAGGCGTCCTTATAATATGCGATTTTGTCTTCCCTGACATCCTCTGCTTCGGCAACCGCCTTTTTCGCCGTCTGATAATCCTTCGCTGACTGGGAAATCTCATAAGCATCCTGTTTCTTGACATTTCCCGCTTTGCTGACTTTCTTTGTGCCAGCCGGCTGATAAATCTGACTGACATGGTTTAATGCGTCTACTCTCATTATTATCACCACCTATAAATATTACTCTCTGATCTCCCTATGTTTTCAATATATGTATCGGTGAAAATTGAGAATACTTTAGCCCTGCCGGATTATTTTATCCGAGAAAATCAATTTTCACCCTATAGTATGTCCTTTACTATGTCAGAAAAATCAAACGTTGCAAAATAATCTTCTGGAGTTTCCGCACGGCGTATCATCTGTACTGAACCGTCTTCCTTTAATAACAGTTCCGCCGATTTTAATCTCCCGTTGTAGTTATACCCCATCGCAAAGCCATGCGCCCCTGTGTCGTGGATATAGAGGTAATCGCCCATGTCGATCTGCGGAAGCATCCTGTCAATCGCGAATTTGTCATTGTTTTCACACAGAGAACCTGTGACGTCGTATTTCTGGCTGCACGGCGCATCTTCTTTGCCTAATACTGTAATGTGATGATAGGCGCCGTACATGGCGGGGCGCATCAGATTGACTGCGCAGGCGTCAACGCCAATATATTCTTTGTGGATATGTTTTTCGTGGATCGCCTTTGTCACAAGCGCGCCATATGGGCCTAACATGAAACGCCCCAGCTCTGTAAAAATGGAAACGTCTCCAAGCCCCGCGGGCTCCATGATCTTTTGAAACTGTCTGCGCACTCCCTCGCCAATCACGGCAATGTCATTCGGCTCTTTGTCTGGAGTGTAGGGAATACCCACGCCCCCGGACAGGTTGATAAATGCGATCTCTACATCCGCCGCCTCTTTGACTTCGACGGCAAGTTCAAACAGGATTCCCGCAAGCGTCGGATAATATTCATTGGTCACAGTATTGCTCGCCAGGAAAGAATGGATGCCGAAGCGTTTTGCCCCCAGGCGTTTCAGCTCCTGGAACGCCTCGATCAGCTGCTCTTTTGTCATGCCATATTTGGCGTCTCCGGGGTTGTCCATGATATCGGTCCCCATCTGAAAAACGCCGCCTGGATTAAAGCGACAGCAAACGGTCTCTGGGATTCCTGCTTCTTTCTGTAAAAATCCAATATGCGTGATATCGTCTAAGTTGATATAACCGCCCAGCTCGGCTGCTTTTTTAAATTCCCCTTCCGGCGTATCGTTTGAGGAAAACATAATATCTGTGCCAGAAAAGCCGCACGCCTCTGACAGCATCAGTTCCGTCATGGAAGAACAGTCTACCCCGCAGCCTTCTTCCTGCAGTATTTTTAAAATATATGGGTTGGGCGTTGCCTTTACTGCAAAATATTCTTTAAAACCTTTGTTCCATGAAAATGCCTGTTTTAACTTTCTGGCGTTTTCACGGATCCCTTTCTCATCGTAAATATGGAATGGGGTCGGGTATGTCTTTGTTATCTCTTCAATCTGCTCTTTTGTCACAAATGGCGTCTTCTTCATTGTATATAAAATCCTTTCTGTTATTTAATCTGCAGGCGCTTGCAAAACGTTCCTCTCGTCTTTGATCGTTGTGCAATTACCTGATTTGATCTGGATGGGCGAAAGAAATTCCGTCCCTGTGATCCGCGGACTTCTCCGCATTTTTCCATCCGTTATCATAGCACCAAATCTGGCGACTTTCAATAGAAAGATGGAAACAGGCGAACCTAAACAGGAAAAGCAAGAACCGGCGCCTGCGGGTCTCCGCCCGCAGAACGCCAGCTCCTGCTTTTTAGATAGCGATCGTTTTAAATAGGATATTTTTGTTGTAAATAACCTTTCTGAATGCTCCGCAAGAGGGACTTATACTGCTTCTGTTGCAGTCAGTTCAACTGTTGCTTCTTCCGTCTCACCGTCTACTGTCAAATCGGTATCTGTCTTGTCCTCATAACCAGCTGCATTTGTTACGGAAATT
>CANQCD010000155.1 GCA_947589455.1 uncultured Lachnospiraceae bacterium
CAGGAATTAAAATCTCCGGTCATCCTGGGAGTGTCTGAGGGCGCCGGAAAGTATATGTGCGGTTATAAGACAGTCGTTGGCATGGTAAAAGGGATGATCGAAGAGTTGAATATTACAGTTCCAGTCGCCCTGCATCTCGACCATGGCTCTTTTGAGGGAGCGAAGGCTTGCATCAATGCCGGTTTTTCTTCGATCATGTTCGATGGTTCCCATTATCCGATTGAAGAAAATATCGCAAAGACGACAGAACTTGTCCATACCTGTAACGTGCTTGGGCTTTCCCTGGAGGCAGAGGTTGGCTCAATCGGCGGCGAGGAAGACGGTGTGATTGGCGCTGGTGAATGCGCAGATCCAGATGAGTGTAAGGCGATCGCCGATCTGGGAGTTACGATGTTAGCGGCCGGGATTGGAAACATTCACGGAAAATATCCAGAAAACTGGCCGGGACTGAGCTTTGAGACATTGGAAGCTGTCAAGGCAAAGACAGGGGATATGCCTCTGGTTCTTCATGGCGGTACCGGGATTCCGGCAGACATGATCAAGAAAGCAATCTCGCTTGGCGTTGCAAAGATTAATGTCAATACAGAGTGTCAGCTGGCATTCCAGGAAGCGACACGCAAATATATTGAGGAAGGCAAGGACAAAGAGGGCAAAGGATTCGATCCGCGCAAGCTTTTGGCGCCGGGCGCAGAAGCGATCAAGGCAACGGTCAAAGAAAAGATGGAACTGTTTGGTTCTGTTGGCAAAGCAGAGTAAAAGAACCAGAAAGACAGCATCAGGCATTTGTTAATATCAAAAAAAGCAGCCTTGTGGCTTCGGCGGCAAGGTTGTTTTAATAATTATAATGTCACGGCAGATACGAGATTGCTGGCGCTGCCGCCCGCCCGGCCGCTCCTTTGCAGCAGGAAACGGTCGTGTGCGGCTGCACTGCCAGCAAACCGGATATTCGCCGTACCATGCATATGGGCATAAGACAGATGGAGGAGCTATGGATAAAGCAGAATTTCTTTCCGTGCTGCGGGAAAGTCTGGAAGGTTATATTCCGATGGAAGAAGTGGAGCATAACGTAAATTTTTACCGGAATTATTTTAAAGAATCTGATTTATCAGAAAAAGACATGATAGAGGAACTGGGGGACCCGCGCCTGATCGCGCGCACAATCATTGATGCGTATAAAGCTTCCAAAGGCCCGATGGCAGATTATTATGAAAAACAGGCGAGAAGTGAATACAGCCGGGAAAACGCAGCTCCGGAGGGAAAAGGGAAAACCCCTTTTATTTTCCGGGCCGTCGCATGGGTATGTGTGCTTGCCGTGGCGCTTGCGGTGCTCTTTCTTCTTGCCAGGATAGTTGGATTTATTATTTTTTCGCTGCTTCCTGTGCTTCTTGTTATTTTTTTGGTCAAACTGGTATTTGATTATCTGAAACGCTGATATAAAGAGGAAAACCTGCCGTTATCGCGGGCAGTCAAAAAGACGCCACGCGGGCAGGATTGGATGGGGAGATTATGTACAAAGTGATATGCAGGGAGGGAAGGGCAAAAAGAGGACGGCTGGAGACGGTGCATGGGACAATACAGACGCCGGTCTTTATGAATGTGGGTACGGCAGGCGCGATGAAAGGCGCCGTGTCTACAATGGATCTGCAGGAATTGAAAACGCAGGTAGTCCTGTGCAATACGTATCATCTCCATGTAAGGCCGGGGGATGAGACGGTCAGACAATTAGGCGGGCTGCATCGGTTCATGGTATGGGATAAACCGATTTTAACTGATTCTGGCGGATTCCAGGTATTTTCCCTGGCGGGTCTGCGCAAGATTAAAGAAGAAGGCGTATGTTTTCATTCTCATATTGACGGCAGGAAGATTTTTATGGGGCCGGAGGAGAGTATGCAGATCCAGTCCCATCTTGCATCGACGATCGCAATGGCGTTTGACGAGTGTCCACCGTATCCGGCAGACAGGAAATATATGCAGGATTCCGTAGATAGGACTACGCGCTGGCTTTTGCGGTGCAAGGCGGAGATGGAACGGCTAAACAGCCTGGAGGATACGATCAACCGGCAGCAGCTGCTGTTTGGGATCAACCAGGGCGGGACGTTTGAGGATATCCGCATAGAACATGCCAGGCGGATCACAGAGATGGAGTTAGACGGATATGCGCTGGGCGGGCTTGCAGTGGGAGAATCCCATGAGGAGATGTACCGTATCCTGGAAGAAACAGTACCGCACTTCCCGCTGGAAAAGCCTGTTTATCTGATGGGAGTCGGAACGCCGCAGAATATTCTGGAGGCGGTAGAGCGCGGGGTTGATTTTTTTGACTGCGTCTATCCGGCGAGGAACGGAAGGCATGGGCACGCCTATACCAACCATGGAAAGATGAACCTTGCCAATGCGCGGTACGAGCTGGACGACAGACCGTTGGACGATACCTGCGGATGTCCTGTCTGCAGACATTACAGCAGGGCGTATATTCGCCATTTATTAAAGGCAAAGGAAATGCTGGGGCTTCGTTTGATGGTGACGCACAATCTGTATTTTTATAATACCATGATGGAGGAGATTCGCCAGGCAATCGAACAGGGATGCTTTGGAGAATATAAAAAGAAAAAGCTAGAGATGATGAAGGAGGAGAAAGAATGAATATTGCAGGAGTTTCACTGAGCCAGGCAGCGAATGGAGCGGGAAATGCCGGGGGAAGCCTGATCACAATGCTTTTGTTATATGCAGTGATCATTGGCGTATTTTGGTTTTTTGCAATCCGCCCACAGAAAAAGAAACAGAAAGAGCACGATGCATTGGTCAGTACACTGGAGAAAGGGGATAATATCCTGACGACCAGCGGATTTTACGGCGTAGTCATTGATATCATGGATGAGATTGTCATTGTGGAATTTGGCAATAATAAAAATTGCCGTATTCCGATGAAAAAAGAAAATATCGTAGAAATCCAAAAAGCTGACAGCGAAAGTTGATTCGCTGCCAGCTGGGTAAGAGGGGCGTGAGACGGCGCCTCTTTTTTTGATAGGAAATTGTAAAAAAAATCAGAGAGCGCCGGGGGCGCGCTGATGATGCTATAGCGCATAACCGATGTGGGCTGCCAGTCCTTCCAGATACTCATATGGGACAGATAATGTGCCGCGTCCGGAACCAAGGCAGATGGCCGGTTTGTTGGAGCCGTGGAAATCAGAACCGCCGCTTGGCAGGAGATCATATTCTCTTGCCAGTTTTTTTACAAATACTTCGTCCTGCTTTGTATGGTCTGAATATTTTACTTCCATTCCTACCAGTCCGGCTTCCTTTAGCGAGACGATCATCTCGCGGAGCGTCTGCTCCGGCAGCTTGTAGTGCAGCGGATGTGCAAGGATTGGTACTCCGCCGGCTTTTAAGATTAAGCGGATGCCGTCTGCCGCGCTGATCATAAAACGCGGGATGTAATAGGGGCAGTCCTCGCCGAGATACTTTGCAAACGCTTCTTTGGTATCTTTTGCAATCCCGTGGCTGATCAGATATCTTGCAAAATGCGCCCTGGTAATGACAGTGTCTGGATTTCCTTCCTTGAGCGCCTCAATCGTGATCGGGATGCCGTCTTCCTGGAATTTGGCGACCATGTCGTCGTTGCGGCTTTCCCGCCGGTCGATAAATTCTCTGGAAGTTTTTACCAGCTCTTTATTGTGATGGTCGATAAATAGCCCGACCATATGGATTTCCTGCCCGTTGTAATCAACAGAGAGCTCTGTCCCGGGAATCAGTTTGATATCGGCGTTTCTATGGGAAACGCACTCCAGTGCGGAATCTACGCCTGCCGTTGTGTCGTGGTCTGTCAGTGCAATGGCGGACAGTCCGTTTTTGACGGCCAGCTCGATCAATTCTTCGGGAGAACAGGTGCCGTCTGAAAAATTGGAATGTACATGTAAATCAATGAGTTTCATAGTAGTTTGCTCCTTTTATCTTATTATCGGTTAATATCTTCTATCATGAATGAAAACAGCCTGTTTGTCAACTGTTCCAGTTGTGGTATTAGGGAGGGTGTCTGTGGGCGTCTTCCCGCTGTAGTGTCAGGGAGGGTGTCTGTGGGCATCTTCCCGCTGTAGTGTTAAGGAGGGTGTCTGTGGGCATCTTCCCGCTGTAGTGTTAGGAAGGGTGTCTGTGGGCGTCTTCCTGCTGTGGTGTTAGGGAGGGTGTCTGTGGTCGTCTTTCCGCTGTGGTATTATGGAGGGTGTCGGCAGCTGTTTCCGCCTGGAGAAAATGCTGCTTTTTTCGCTCCTCACCGTTTTGTCTTCCTGTTTTGGATAATATGCCGCAAGAAGTTGTCATAAATATGTTATTTTATGGATAAAAATAGAAAGAAAGCAGGCTGTGTGCCAGATTGTATGTAGTATCAGGAGAATACTGCGGAAATGGAGGATCATGAAAAACAAGGTTGTAAATTTTTTGCTGATAATGGGGATAATGTTTATAGTTTCATTTTTGCTGTTGCTGTTATTGACCGCCATTATTTGGAAGAGCGACGGCTCTGCAGGCATTTTAAACGGCGGGATTGTCTTTATTTATGCGGCAGTTAATCTGCTGGGCGGGTTGATGACAGGAAAAATGATGGGAAAACAAAAGTTTTTCTGGGGACTGGTCGCAGGAGGGATATATTTCCTGGTACTTGCGGCGGTAGGCGTCGCCCTGGGCGGGACAAAATTAACAGGCAACCCGCAGTTGATCAGCGGAGCTTTTATCTGCATGATATCGGGGATGCTAGGAGGGATGTTAGCGCCCGGGCAGGCAAAGGGATAGCGGCAGGCTGTTTTAGCCGGCGTCATATACTGTGGAAACATTTGGAATAAAAAAGTAATCATAATGTAATGAAAAATCAATAAAAATGTGTTATGATAAAAACTCGATGATAGAAATAACTGATTTTCAGTATAAAATCATGTAAGGGGACAATGGATAATGAAATTACAAGATGATATCAGGGAGGAGACTTTCGATGAGCAGGGAGTCAGCTTCAGGGAACGCTTCCAGGAATCACATCGATCCCGCAGCAAACAGCTTCGGACAAAAATGATTTTGATCAATTCCGCCATTGCATTGATCATTATTATGATTGTTTTGGCCGGAGAAGTGATCACGTTGAATCAGAGCGTGACAAAGCAGTTAGACAGGGAGGCGGGAGAAGAGGCAAAGGTACGCC
>CANQCD010000156.1 GCA_947589455.1 uncultured Lachnospiraceae bacterium
TCGTAAAGCAGACGGCTGGGAGAGCAGTGGCGCGGCGTTTTGCGCATGGTATTGTCGTAAAGCAGACGGCTGGGAGAAACAGAACGGCGCGGTGTTTTGCAGATAGTATTGTCATAAATCCGGATTCTGGGATTTGGGCAGGATTGTCTGTGCCGCCAGACGGGAGTGAGAAGAGCGCATAGGATGCAGGGTGGGGATCATAGAGGGTGATAGCAGGGTTGTCAAAAATATGGAGGCTTAGAATGGCTGAGGTTTGGGATGTATATAACGAACGGGGGCAGAAGACAGGAGGCACGATGGCAAGAGGGATTCCGGCTCCCGGTCAGTATTATCTGTGTGTACATATCTATCTATATACGCCGGAAAAGAAATTTTTGGTTCAGAAAAGGGCTCTTACGAAAGAGAGCCATCCGGGCGTCTGGGATGTTACCGGGGGAGCTGTGCTCAGCGGTGAGGACAGTTTAGAGGGAGCCAGGAGAGAAACTTTGGAAGAAATTGGGATTGATATTGCGGGAGATGATGTGCAATATATCGCCAGGATAAAAAAACAAAAATATTTTGCAGATATTTATTTTGTAGAGAAAGACTTTGATCTCAAGGACTGTCATGTGCAGAAAGCGGAAGTCGATGACGTGCGCTTTGTCAGTGGGAAGGAACTGCTGCATATACAGCAATATGAAAGGCTGCGGGATCAGGAATATATGGAGATCATCCGAAAGGCAGTCCGTGAACGAGAATGTTAAATAACTATGATATTTTCCATTGCTGTGGTTATTATAGTGATTTTACTGTATGCGTGAAGATTTGCAAAGCGAACTAAATTCCCAGAGTGAACTAAAACCTCAGAGTGAATTAAATTCCCAGAGTGAACTAGATCCTCAGAGTGAATTAAATTCCCAGAGTGAACTAGATCCTCAGAGTGAATTAAATTCCCAGAGCGAACTAGATCCTCAGAGTGAACTAGATTTGCAGAGCAAATTAAATTCTCAGAGTGGATTAAATTCCCAGAGCGAACTAGATCCTCAGAGTGAACTAGATTTGCAGAATGAATTTAATTCCCAGAGCGAAATTTAGCTCACTTGGAATTGAGATTAGAATGTGAAGGCTTTGTGTTATACAACACGGACTACACAGGTTTCTTTTGTGCCATCTTCTGTGACAGTAATTGTGGTGCTGCCGGCTTTTTTTGCTTTCACTCTGCCGTTTTGGTCAACTGTGGCAACGCTTTTTTTGCTGGATTTCCAGACGGGGGCATTGCCGGAGGAGCATGTCATGCCGATCTTTATGCTCTTGCCTGCCTTGACTGTGAAGGTGTCGGCTGCCAGTGTGATCTCGGGAGACGCTACGGTGATCTCGCAATTTCTGGTGATGCCGTCAACTGTTGCGCGGATGATGGTAACGCCGTGCTTGTATGCGGTGACAAGACCGTTTTCATCCACGGAAGCGACGCTTTTTTTACTGGATTTCCAGACGGGCGTGATGCCGGATGAGACTGCCGCCTCTATGCGGACAGTCTGGCCGCGGTAGAGTTTGTACGAGGCGGCGGACAGGGTGACGGTTGGCTTCCTGACTGTGACTTTGCAGGTCTGGGTTGTCTTATCTGCCGTGGCACGGATAGTAGCCGTGCCTGGTTTTAGCGCAGTGACAGTACCGTCGTCCTCCACGGTAGCGACGCTTTTTTTACTGCTCTTAAAGACAGGGATACTGCCGTTTGATGTCGTGGCAGTCAGCCGGAATGTCTCTCCGTGTTCCAGTGACAGGCTGCTTTGGTTGAGCCGGATCGTTGTTTTTGCCACGGTGACGGCGCAGGAAGCCTCGGCGGAGCCTGCTTTTGCCGTGATGCGGCAGCTGCCGGCTGCCTTTGCTGTGATCCTGCCGTATTTGCTGACAGAGGCGATGCGGGAACTGCTGCTGCGGAATGTAGGGATTTTTCCGTTAGACGCCACGGCGACGATCAGAAATTCTTCGCCGATATTCAGCGTCTTCCGATAAGCAGTAAGCGCGATCAGTGCAGGAAATCCTGCATCAGCCTGTTTTGCCGGCGCCGCCGGAAGGACGGCACAGGCGATGAGCAGCGCGCACAGGAAGCGCCGCATAAGAAGCATGTGTTTGTTTAGAAATCGTTTCATAAAGTACCTCCTTTCTGGAAAATATCATAGTATGGTTATAAAATAACATATGTTGCGCAGAAAGTAAAGTGAAAAAGTTCATATGTATTATTAAAAAATTATAAACTTTATAAAATTTAGGAGTGATCAATATTGGAGACAAGAGAAGAAGCGCTAAAATACGGCCTTTCTTTTGAAGATACTTATCAGGATGCGCCATTCCGGGATGAAAACTGGCAGTTAGTGAGGGTAAAAGGGAGCAAAAAAGCATTTCTCTGGACTTACGAGAGAAACGGCTATATTAACCTGAACGTTAAAGTAAAACCGGAGTGGCGGGATTTCTGGCGCAGTACCTATCCGTCTGTCACAGCGGGATGGCATCAGAATAAAGAGCACTGGAATACAATTATCCTGGATGGCACTGTTCCCGATGAGATTGTCAGACAGATGATCGCAGAGAGCTATGACATTGTGACAGACAGCCCGACCAGGCGGATTTATGATGCCGTAAAGAAAATCCCAAAAGGCAGGGTGGCAACCTACAGCCAGGTGGCGGAGATGGCCGGCGACAGGAAGATGGCGAGGGCTGTCGGAAACGCGCTGCACAGAAATCCGGATCCGGAAGAGATTCCCTGTTACCGGGTTGTCAATGCAAAAGGCGAGCTCGCCGGGGCGTTTGCATTTGGCGGAAAGAACGTGCAGGCAGACCGATTGCGGGCTGATGGGATTGAGGTAGAGGACGGCAGGGTCGATCTGGAAAAATATGGAATGGGCGATTGACTGAATGATGGAGCAGGATAGCGAAACCAGGGAAATTGGATTTTCAAGCGCGTCGGGAAATTAGATTTTCAAACGCAGTCGGGAAATTGGATTCCGGCACAAGCGCCGTCAAGGAAACGGGATTTTCAAGCGCGTCGGGAAATTGGATTTTTAAGCGCCATCGGGGAAATTGGATTCCCCACTTGAATCTGTTCCAGGGGTATGCTATGCTAAAAAACATGGAAGAAATTTATGGATATCAGGCAGGGGCGGCCGGTTTTTCTTTTGCGGCCGTTCAAAAGCGGCAGAATGGAGAGAAAGTATGCATTACGACTATTTAATCGCAGGAGCGGGATTGTTTGGGGCGGTGTTTGCCCATGAGATGACAAAGGCGGGCAGGCGCTGTCTTGTTCTCGATAAGAGGGATCATATTGCAGGCAATATCTACTGCAGGGAGATGGACGGCATCCGCGTCCACTGGTATGGCGCCCATATCTTTCACACGTCTGACAGGGCAATCTGGGATTATATCAATCAGTTTGCAGAATTTAATCATTATATCAATGCACCGGTGGCAGTTTATAAAGAGGAACTGTATAACCTTCCCTTTAATATGAACACATTCAGTAAAATGTGGGGGATCCGGACACCACAGCAGGCAAGGGATATCATTGACAGCCAGATCGCCGAGTTAAATATCAGCGAGCCTTCTAATTTAGAGGAGCAGGCGCTTTCCCTGGTGGGAAGGGATGTTTATGAAAAACTGGTAAAGGGCTATACGGAAAAGCAGTGGGGAAGGGATTGCAGCGAGCTGCCGGCGTTTATTATTAAGCGGCTTCCGCTGCGGTTTACCTTTGACAATAATTATTTTAACGACCGTTTTCAGGGAATCCCGATGGGCGGCTATACAGAGATTGTCCGCAAAATGCTGGAGGGAAGCGACGTCCTTTTGGAGACAGATTATTTTGATTACCGGAGAGAGCATCCGGATATTGCAGATAAGACGGTTTATACCGGAATGCTGGATGCGTTTTTTGATTATCAGTACGGTGTGCTGGAATATCGGAGCGTCCGCTTTGAGCATCAGCGGTTAGAGACGGCGAATTATCAGGGAAATGCCGTTGTAAACTACACGGAGCGAGAGGTGCCTTATACACGGATTATTGAGCATAAGCATTTTGAATTTGGCACGCAGCCGGTCACAGTGATTTCAAAGGAATATCCGAGTGAATGGAAGCAGGGGGACGAGCCGTATTATCCAGTCAACGATTCCAAAAATGAACAGATGGCGGCAAAATACAGGGAACTTGCCGACAGGCAGGAGAATGTGATCTTTGGCGGACGCTTGGGAGAATACCGCTATTACGATATGGACAAGGTAGTTTTAGCCGCGCTAAATGCAGTGAAAAAAGAACAGGATGGATGGAAAAAATAGAAGACAGGAGAGACGGAAATGGAATTAAAGAAGATAAAGCAGATCATCAAAGGAAAGTTTATCCATCGCTATGACATCACATATGAGACGGCTGACGGCGGTACAAAAGTTTATGAGATGATCAGCAGGAATCCGGAGATTCATACCAGAGAGGATCTGATACCGGGCAAACCGGACGCAGTAGTCCTGATCATGCATGACGAGACGGGAGAAAAGATTTTGATCAATAAGGAATTTCGCTTAGCGACCGGCGCATGGGTTTATAATTTTCCGGCGGGCTTGATCGACGAGGGCGAGGAGCCGGAGGAAAGTGCGAGAAGGGAACTGTGGGAAGAGACGGGGCTTACCCTCAAAGAAATCCATGACAGGATCGGCCTAAGCTATAGTGCAGTCGGCTTTTCTAATGAAACAAATGTCTGTGTTGTGGGAACAGCGGCGGGCAGTTTTCAGAAAAGCACTTCCGTTGTGGAGGAGATTGAGCCGGGCTGGTATACGAAAGCGGAGGTCAGGGAATTGTTAAAAACTCAGTTTTTTGCAGCAAGGACACAGGCGTACTGTTATCTGTGGAGCCGTTCATAAGTTTTCGGAGCAGAGGAAAAGCAGGGAATTGCAGTCTGTACTGTGTTCCCGGAAGCAGGTTTACAGGTTTTCGGAGCAGAGGAAAAAGCAGGGGATTGCAGTTTGTACTGTGCTCCCGGAGGCAGGTTTACAGGAGTCCGGTGCAGAGGACGCAGACGACCGCAAAACAGATGGATCATACAGATGCGGCAAGGGGAAGCTTTACAGCCTGCCTGACAGAAGGCAAAAAGAGGAGGAGAAGCATGTCGTATTTTCCTTTTTTTATGGAGATGGACGGCCGTCTCTGCGT
>CANQCD010000157.1 GCA_947589455.1 uncultured Lachnospiraceae bacterium
TCATCGGCACAGCAGATTACGGCGTTTCTCAGTGACACGATATCAAGAAAGACAGGAAAGGAACGCTCATCTCATCGGCACAGCAGATTACGGCGTTTCTCAGTGACACGATATCAAGAAGAACAGGAAAGGCGGCAAAAAGATGAAGATCACACAGCTATACGAAAAAAAGGACAGGACATTGTCTTTCGAGATATTTCCGCCAAAGAAAGACAGCGAATTAAAAAGCATTGACGCAACATTAGAAATCCTCTGTGAATTAAAACCGGATTTTATCAGCGTAACCTTTGGCGCGGGCGGCAGCTCCAACTGCAACCGCACCATAGAGCTCGCCAAAAAAATAAAATATCAGTACCATGTCGAGCCGGTCGTACATCTGACCTGCCTAAGCTACAGCCGGGCAGAGATTGACGAATTTTCCAAAGTCCTGGCGGAGGAAGGGCTGGAAAACATCCTCGCCCTGCGCGGGGACAAGAACCCAAACATCCCCGAAAAAGACGATTTTAAACATGCATCCGATCTGATCTCCTATTTAAAGGCAAAGAACCGCTTTTGCATTGCGGGAGCCTGCTATCCGGAATGCCATCCGGATTCCAAAGACAGGGTCAGCGAGATGAGATATTTAAGAGAAAAGGTAAATGCCGGCGCAGAATTTCTGCTCTCCCAGCTGTTTTTTGACAACGACGTCTTTTTCCGCTTTGTAGAAGACTGCCGGATCGCCGGAATCTCCATCCCGGTAATCCCAGGCATCATGCCGGTGATCAACGCCGCGCAGATCAGGCGCATGGTGACAATGTGCGGAGCCGGCTTCCCGCCGCGTTTTGAAAAGATCATCCAGAAATATCAGGATCGCAAAGAGGCGCTCTTTGACGCGGGAATGTCCTATGCATTAAGCCAGATCATCGACCTTTTGACAAGCGATATTGATGGGATCCATCTGTACACTATGAATAACCCGGCAGTTGCCAGAAAAATCTGCGAAGGCATACGGAATATCATATAGAAAATGGCGCTTTCGCTGCCCGCCGTCACGCAAGCCAAAACTCTGGCGGCAGGGATACCACGCATTTCACAATGGCGTATTTACTTTCTGCCGTCACATAAGCCGGAAACTCTGGCGGCAGGAATCACGCATTTCACAATGGCGTATTTACTTTCTGCCGTCACTTTCCCATAATCCGGAACGCTTCGTAGGAATCTTTGAGCCTGCGATATAGTTCCGCCTTGTCAGGAACCTTCAGCCGCTCTTCTACGCTGGCATCCTCAAAATACAGGCGGTCTCCCTCCTCAAGGGTAGAAAACCACTTCCATTTCGCCGTCTTTTTCTGCATTCCTTTGTAATAATCCTCCATCAGGCGGAGGCATTTTTTCTCAGCGATCTGTTTTTTAAATTCGCCGGAATAATATTTTATGATCTCTTTTTCTTTTTTTCCCATTTTCTTCCAATGCGAAGACCAGGAGCAGATCACAAAACCCTTCAGCCTTCCGTCATCCAGAGTGATATCCTGATAACGCATCGTATGATCCACTGCGCTTCCCCGTTCCAGATCTTCAAAGAGATAATGGTATGCCGGCTCCTCTTTATCAATATAGACATACACGTTCTCAGTGCCTCCCTCGATCTGCACCTGGCTGTCGTCCCCTTCCCCGCAGGAAATCTCTTCCAGAGCTTTTCCCTCTTCATCGACCTGATAAAATTCATTCACGCAATAATACCCATTCCCCATAACGGTGCTGCTGACGATCTCCAGACGCCCGTTCTGATCCAGGTCGCATACCGTATATTCGTAAAATTCCGAACCCTGGTAGGTCGATCCCTCTTCAAGTTTTGCCGCCTCTTTTTCCGCATATTCCAAACGCCACGTCTCACCGGAAGCAGCGATCAGTTTAAGCTGGCTTTCCACAGACAGCGGTTCTTTTCCATCGGCAGACGGATTGCCCTTCTCCTGCCTTGCGTCAGCCGGAAGCTCCTTTTCTAAAACAGAAGAGGAAGAGTCTGTATCCTGCTCCGCGTCAGCCGGAAGCTCCTTTTCCAAAACAGAAGAGGAAGAGTCTGTATCCTGCTCCGCGTCAACCGGAAGCTCTTTTTCCAAAACAGAAGAGGAAGGGGCTGTATCCTGCCTTGCCGTCCCATTGGCACAGCCGAAAAGCAATAATGCGCTTCCCAGCAGGATAAAAAATCCCTTCCTCTTTTTCATCTCGATAAACTACCTTTCTCTTAATCGATTTTTACCACTCTGTTCTTTCCGGTCTTTTTCGCAGTATAGAGCGCTTCGTCCACCCTGCTGCAGAGACTGTCCGCTGTCTCGCCCTCTCGTCCCTGTGTCACGCCAATGCTGACAGTCTGATGTCCCGCCAGTTCAAACAGCGTCTCTGCAAACACAGCGCGTATTTTTTCTGCGATCTTGACTACCGTATCAATATTATTTTCCGGAATCAATACCATAAATTCCTCTCCGCCCCATCTTCCCAGCGAGCAGCTAGAAGAGCCAAGCGTTACCTTCCGCAGTACATCCGACAGGGCAATAATGACATTATCGCCCTCCTTATGCCCATATGTATCATTGACTTTTTTGAAATTATCAATATCCAACATAATGAGCGAAACCTTTTTCTCTGCCGTCCCATTGAGATATTCATCAAACGCTTCCCGAATCCTGCGCTCGATCTCCGCGCGGTTGTAGAGTTTGGTCAGTCCGTCTGTGATCGCCGTGATCGCCATCTGACGGTTCATCTCCTCTAACTCGGCCGTAGACGCTTCAATAAACGATACAAACCTCCAGATCATCGGAATCTTCTCAATCACATCCATGCTGGCGTCATAAAAATTGATCCCTTTTTTCTTCTTCGGCTCGCCTTCCCTCATGGCAACCAGAACCAGCGTAACATTAAAGTTTAACATATCGCCGTTGATCCTGATAAATTCCCCATGCGTATAGAAACCAGCCGTCGGCGCAACATTAGAGAAGAGCACTGTCTCCTGGCTGATATTATCGTCTCCCCAGAACGCCCTTCTCGCCGCGCAGGAAAATGTCTGGATCACTTCCGGCAGAAAATCAGAAATGATCTGTCCATCTTTCCGAATACTCCTCAAGATCGTTTCCGGGTCGCCATAGGCAAACCGGACAACGGAGTTTTCCTCCATATCGGAAGACATCACCAGGGAATCATCCTCGTTCACCGCAAGCGGGCAGCGCAGGATATCCACATCGTCATGCTCTACAAAAAACGGAAATTCCAATGTATTAGAAAAGAATTTATCATTCTTTTTGATATTCAAAAATTTATGATATACGTCAAACGCCGGCTTTCCATCCAACTCGTATAAAATGGACTTCTCCGCCCTGGTGACGCAGAATTTTCGTTTCAGCGGCTTCCAGCCGGAGATAAACGTACTATAAACATGGAAGTCCTCCCCGCCCATCAGCAGGAACACGATCCCATGCTCTAAAAAACCATTTCCTTTTGAAAATACGCCTGCATACTCATCATCCATATTTGGATTAAACGCACCGCCTCCAAATACCTGGATATCGCTGCGCAGCTTGCTCATCTCGTCGCAGAAGCCCTTCATTGACATATCCATGATCGTCGCAAGCATCTCGATTGAATTTATCCAGGGATTTTCTTCGCAATGCCGCATCAGATCCCTGACGTCCTCTTTACAGTTTTCTTCCAGGAAAGGATATTGCAATAATTTTGCCTGTGTCGTCGGATATTCAAAAATAGTGCAGGTAAGAATAATCTTTTTCTCAGTCAATGAACCATCCAATATGTTTGCGTTAGACGTGCAGCCCAGATACAGCGCTTCCGGCCACTCGTCGTCAAGAAGCTGGCAGACATGCGCGATATGGGTCTTATCCATATCCTGGGAATAAATCCGAAAAACAACGGTATAAGACGTATTTGTTTTACACCAGTCCTGTATTTCGCCCAGCCTCTCCAAAAATGCATTATCATCCTCATAAACTAAATTAAACTGTTTCATATCCCTCTACCTACTGGTTCCAAAAAACGAAACCATTTGTCATAAAGCTACTACAGTTACAAAAAATATCAAGCGCCCGGTCAGGGAATAGAAATCCCTTGATTCTGCTGCGGACAACGCTTTAGCGCAACGCCTGTTCCGCCATCCGTCAACATCAGGAATCCCTTGACTTTGCTGCGGACAGCGCTTTAACACAACGCCTGTTCCGCCATCCGTCAACATCAGAAATCCCTTGATTCTGCTGCGGACAACGCTTTAGCGCAACGCCTGTTCCGCTTATCCGTCAAGATTTGGAATCCCTTGACTCCACTGTGACCAGTACCCCGTTTCCAATCTCCAGGAGTGCGGCGTCCTCGCCGTCGGCCAGTTCATTGCTGACGCCGATACTGCCCCCCAGAGTTAAATTCTCCCCTTCTAATTCATATTTAAAGCCTCTCAAATAGACTGCGCTCACCTCTTCTGTAAATGGTATGAATGAGACATATTTCCCATACATACTTTCCCTCCGGAAGATATGGCTGTGATCTAAAAGATAAATCCTGTTATATGGGTCTACAATATATGCCGGTATCCCATAAGACAGCGGTTTCATTAATATATTCACGTTGGCAAGAAAATGATCCATTCTTTTGCCCGTTGCGCCGAGAATAATGATTTCGGATGGCAGCCTGTCCACCACCCAGTCCAGTACGATATGCATATCCGTCGCATCTTTTTCCGCCGGATAGCGGAATATTCTGCCCTCTTCCGCTTCCTCCTGTTTTTTCTCATACTGATCTAAGACTTCTTCCGAGGCGCTGTCAAAATCCCCCATGGCATAGTCGACGGAAAGTCCCAGTTCGGAAGCGGCGTCCAGACCGGAATCTGCGCAGACTATCGTATCTATTGTATTCTTTTCCAAAAATTCCCTGCAAAATGGGATATCTACCTCTCCCCCACCAATAATCAGCGTTCTTCCAAACATATAAGCGCCCCCACAGCACATTATTTACCATTATAACATTTTTTTCGCTCTCATGCAAATATTATTAGCAAGTTTTCCTCACCGCTTCTCTCCTCCAGATAAATCAGCGGGTTTTTCGTATCACTTCTCTCTGCAGGTCATAGATATAACGCAGCAGCTTTCTGTCAGACTGTAAAATAACGCAGCCATAATAATATTCATAAC
>CANQCD010000158.1 GCA_947589455.1 uncultured Lachnospiraceae bacterium
GTCCGCCCTGTAATAGCAGCTCATGCCCGTCGCTTCTGTCGGGCCGTATAAATTATAAAACACAGCGTCCGGAAGCGTTTTCTTCCAAAGATTAAACTGCTTTACCGGAAAAACCTCACTCCCAAAAGCGATGGTACGCAGGTATTCCGGCTTAACCACATCAAATGTCCCAAATGCAGATATCAGCGTCAGCGCAGATACCACCCAGCAGATCGTATTGATGCGATGTTCATTTAAAAACTCTACCAGCCGGACCGGCGTCATAAAATACTCTTTCGGGATCAGCCAGGTTGACGCCCCAAACTTTAATGTGGGATAAACCTCTTTCATGCAGGCGTCCAGATAGAGCGGCGTCTGATTTCCAAAAATACAGCTCTCATCAAACCCCAGCGCGTCCGACAGGCTCTCCACATAATCGATCACACCCTTATGATGCCCCACAACGCCCTTTGGCACTCCCGTGGAGCCGGAGGTAAACAAAATATAAACAGCATCCACATCCTGCGCCTTTTCCCTGATCCGGTCTAAGCGCTCCTGATCAGTCTCTGTCTCCAGCAGGCTGTGATAGTCTGCCGCCGTTCCGGAAAATCCGGGGAAATCCACTTTTTGTTCTGTGCTGCCGTCATAGATCAGATAGCGTGCCTGCGTATTCTCCAAGATCAGCTCCATCCGGCGCCGCGGCATCTCCTCATCGATCGGCACATAGATACATCCGGCATAGATCGTCCCAAAAAACGCCGCCAGCGTATCCGGAGAACGTTTCATATAAATGATAACGGGTTCTTGATATGCCCCCATTTTACTAAGAGCCGTCCCAATCTTTTTTGCCCTGTCGGAAAACTCCCCGAACGACAGGGCGCTCTCTTCATCGGCAAACGCCGTCTTATCCGGTATCCTTGCCGCCGTTTCTTCTAAATACTCCAGTACATTTGTAATCATCTTGTCTCCAATCCCATTCCAGGCGAATTGATTCGATCTGTGGATCGATCCGCTCTTGCGCATGGATCTGCTTTGCGTTTTATGCGACAAAGCGGCGAGAAATCCGGAAGTTTCCTCTCTCGTCTTACCGCTTATGACGCTCCGGCATAAATAGCCTGTCTCACAATTCGCAAGTAGTATAGCACATATCACACATACTTTTCAATAGCATACGCTACCCCATGCTCTTCATTTGTCCTGGTAATAAAATCCGCCTGCCGCTTTACCTCGTCATCGGCATTTCCCATCGCAACGCCCACACCGGCAAGACGGATCATATCCAGATCGTTTTTGGCGTCCCCGCACGCCATGATCTCTTCTCTGGAAATCCCGAGAAGCTGTCCCAGCTTTAAAAGCGCCCTTCCCTTTGACGCCGTCTCTGTATTGACCTCCAGATTGTGGACGGCTCCCGTCACCACGCGGATCCCCGCTGTCTTTTGCAGCCGTTGAAACACCTCGTCGCCGTACCGGCGGCTTTTGTCTTTCTCTAAATAAAAGTTGATCGTTATCTTTTCTACTTCTCTTGTCTCCTGCCTGATATATTCTGACAGATCGGGATAATAATCCCTGCTGGTCAAAAGATATCTTGTCATTGCGGCAGACAGCCCCATCTCCGGTATCATCCGATGCGCCGTTTCCGGCATATGCCCTCTCCCGCCGATAAAACAGTCCGGCACAACCGGATATTCTTTCAGTATATCTAGAACCTCAAGGACGGTTTGTTTTGGCAAAAGATCGGCGTGCAAAACAGCACCGTCAGTCAGGCGGTCAATCCTCGCGCCGTTTGAAGTGATCGCATACTGCACTCCGCTGATATCCAAAAATTCCTTTGGCAGCCCCTCGAGAGGCCTGCCCGTCACGGGCAGGACATGCACTCCCTTTTGGATGGCGCCGCAAATCGCATCCCTGTTCTGTTTCGATATCTTTTTTTCTTCATTAAAAACAGTGCCGTCCAGATCAAGTCCGATCAACTTTACTTTCTGCATGATATCATCCCCGCTTCCTGTCGTTTTTTCTCCGGTTATCTATAATTCCATAAAATCCATCAGGGAAATCTGGTTGCTGTGCGGCAAATCCCCCATCAGCCCCAGCTTTGCCATTGTCTCTACAATACCTGCCGATACCTTACAACGGTTTTTAAAATCTTCTCTGGAAAGGAACGCCCCTTTCCCCGCCTCGTCCTCTATCATCTCCGCCGCCTTGTCCCCCAACCCGTCAATCGTAGCAAAGGACGGCATCAGCTTACCGTCTGCGATCTGGAAACGGTTTGCCTTCGAGCGGTAGATATCGATTTTTACAAACTCAAAGCCTCTGGCATACATCTCCTGTACGATCTTCATATCTTCCAATGTGCTTTTCTCTTTGTCAGAAAGCTCATTTTTCCGCTTCGTGTAATCATTGATATAATATTCCAGCGTCTCCCTCCCCTGGCACATCATCTCATAGTTAAAAGAGGTCGCCCGGATACTGAAATATGCCGCGTAATAGGCAAGAGGATAATATACCTTAAAATAAGCGACGCGCAGCGCCATCATCACGTATGCCGCAGCATGAGCCTTTGGGAACATATACTTGATCCGGCGGCAGGATTCCATATACCACTCCGGCACATGGCAGGCTCTCATATCCTCTTCCATGTCAGGCGTCAGCCCCTTCCCTTTGCGGACGCTTTCCATAATCTTAAAGGAACGCTCATTTTCAACGCCCATGCTGATCAGATAGATCATAATATCATCGCGGGTACAGATCGCCGTCGAAAGCGTACAATCCCCATTTGCGATAAAATACTGGGCGTTGTTAAGCCATACATCCGTGCCATGGCTCAACCCGGATATCCTGACCAGATCAGAAAAATTCTTTGGTTTTGCGTCGATCAACATCCCTATGACAAACGGCGTCCCAAACTCTGGAAGCCCCAGGCACCCAAGCGTGCAGCCGCCGATATCCTCCGGCGCAATGCCCAACGCCTCTGTACTTTCAAACAGGGACAATACCTGTGCATCATCCATCCGGATCCCCGCGGCATCAACATCTGTCAGATCTTCTAACATGCGGATCATCGTCGGGTCCTGATGGCCCAGGATATCCAGCTTCAACAGGTTCGCATCAATTTTGTGGTAATCAAAATGTGTCGTGACTGTCTTTGTCGTCATATCATTTGCCGGATGCTGTACCGGGGTAAACGTATAGATTTCTTCCCCCACTGGCAGTACGACAATACCGCCGGGGTGCTGTCCTGTAGATCGCCTGACGCCCTCGCAGCCATCGGCGATCCGTTTGATCTCTGCGCTGCGCTTTGTCATCTCATGCTCCTCGCAATATTTTTTGACATAGCCATACGCAGTCTTTTCGGCAAGCGTCCCCACCGTGCCCGCGCGGAACGTCTGCCCATGCCCAAAGATAACCTCCGTATAATCGTGGGCGTTGCTCTGGTATTCACTGGAAAAATTCAAGTCAATATCCGGCTCTTTATTGCCCTGAAATCCTAAAAAAGTCTCAAAGGGGATGTCGTGCCCTTCCTTTTCTAACATCTCGCCGCACTCCGGACAGACTTTATCCGGGAGATCGCAGGCAGAATTGCCAGGATGCGCTTTGATTTCCTCCGAATCAAAGTCAACGTAATGGCATTTCTTGCAATAATAGTGCGCCGGGAGCGGATTGATCTCGGTGATCCCCGCCATCGTCGCCGCAAAAGAAGATCCGACAGAACCCCTGGAGCCGACAAGATATCCATCTTCATTTGATTTCCACACCAGCTTCTGCGCAATAATATACATCACGGCATAGCCGTTGCTGATAATGGAATTTAACTCACGCTCCAGCCGCTCCTCCACGATAGCCGGAAGGTTTGGCCCATATATCTCATGCGCCCTGTTATAGCAGATATCGCGCAGATCCTGGTCGGAATTTTCAATCTCCGGCGGACATTTTCTCGGGCTGCACGGTTCAATCCTGTCAATCATGTCGGCGATCAGGTTTGTATTTGTAATGACGACTTCTTCCGCCTTTGCAGCGCCCAGATATTGAAATTCCGAAAGCATTTCCTCTGTTGTGCGGAAATACAGCGGCGCCTGGTCGTCGGCGTCTGCAAACCCTTTTCCCGCCATGATAATGCGCCGGTAAACTTCATCCTCCTTCTCCAGGAAATGCACATCGCAGGTCGCCGCCACCAGCTTGCCATACTCCTCCCCTAACTGCACGATCTTCCGGTTAATCTCCATCAGGTCGTTGTCGTCCTGTATCTGCGGATATTTGTCCTGCCTTACCATAAAACGGTTATTTCCGATTGGCTGGATCTCCAGATAGTCATAAAAGCGTACCAGCCGGTCAATCTCCTCATCGGGCTTTTCCTCCAGGATGGCGCGGTACAGCTCGCCCGCCTCACATGCCGAACCGATCAAAAGTCCTTCGCGCCATTTTAAGAAAAGACTTTTGGGAAGCCTTGGCCTCCGGCTGAAATAATTTAAATGGGACTCTGACACCAGTCGGTACAGATTAACGCGCCCCGTCTCATTTTTCGCCAGGATCACGGCATGGTAGGACGGCATTTTTTTGATCGCCTCTGCGTCCGGCACCGCCGCTTCATTCAATTCCTTTAACGCAACAATCCCCTTTGCCTTTAAACGCTCCGTCAATTTTAAGAAAATCTCCGCCGTCGCCGCCGCATCGTCTACGGCGCGGTGGTGGTTCTCCAGCGAGACGCCCAGGCGCTTTGCCACTACATCCAGCTTAAATCTCTTTAAGTCGCTTAACAGATACCTCGATACTGCCACTGTGTCAATCACGGTAAAATCTGTCTCAATCCCCAGCGCAGAAGCCTTTTCCTCAATAAATCCAATGTCAAATCCGGCATTGTGCGCCACCATGACGCAGTCGCCGCAAAATTCTAAAAAGCGCGGCAGCACTGTGTCCACCGTCTCCGCCTTCACCACCATGGAATCATTGATACCTGTCAGTTCCTGGATTGGATAGGGGATTGGGCGCTGCGGATTGATAAATTCGCTGAATGTCTCCGACACTGCCCCAT
>CANQCD010000159.1 GCA_947589455.1 uncultured Lachnospiraceae bacterium
CTGGAAGCACATATTGAAAGGCTTGGGAATTTCCTGAAAAATTCCGGCGGTATGAAAAAGAACCGTGGAATGGCAGGGGAATGAGAGTTATGCCAGTGGATAATTATCTGGTTTTTTATATTCCGGATGAGGAGACAGCGGTTGCGACGATTATCCGGGTAATGTATGCAGGCAGGGATGTGGATGAACAGTTGCAGGAACATACAGTGCTGTAAACAGAATAGGGCAGACACCTGTTTCTGTCATAACAGGTTTGCTCCGGTTTTGTATAGGTACATATTATCTACCGTTTACAAAGTTATTATCAAAATATATGTTATATATAAAGAAAAAGTTACTAAGATTAGGGAACTGGAGTAAGAGGCTTTAATAGATGGATAATAAATTGGAATATGATATTAGAGAAAAAATGTCATAGAAATTTCAGAAGAAAAATTGAAAATTTATATGTCCGATCACTGATGAAGTAAAATAAGCGGGAGTCGATATATTTATCATTCCCCGCTGTCTTAAATACTTTACGATATCTTTTAAATCTTCTCTTGCGTTTCGTTCTTCATCGGTAATCGTTTTCTCTTCATTTATTTCTAGAAGTTCTGACTCATAATGTTTCTAAAAGAAAGCTCACTGTCTTTTTGTAATCCTTTCACTGTCGCTCTGTAACCGAACACATAAATAATGAAAAAAGATTGTCGGATTTAAAAAAATATTTCTGGCACGCCCTATGCTTGAAACAGGTTACGCAGAGCCTTCATCAGTTTCTCTACGTCAATCGGTTTTGAAAGGTGTCCGTTCATTCCGGCCTCCAGCGCCTTTTCCCGATCTTCATCAAAAGCATTTGCCGTCACAGCGATAATAGGGATATTTGCCAGTTCCGGTATTTCCATACTGCGGATAACGCCTGTAGCCGTATAGCCATCCATAACAGGCATTTGGATATCCATCAGAATCAGATCATACCAGCCCGGTTTTGCTGCGCTTACCATATCACATGCCTGCTGTCCATTTTCAGCGCATTCCACTTCAAAACCGTTTTCAGTCAAAATTTCAAAAGCGATCTCTCTGTTCAGTTCACCGTCTTCAGCCAACAGAATGCGTTTTCCGGCAAAACAGTCTTCCGCATAAAGAGTATCCTGTGGAGGGGAAACTTCCTCCGTCTGTCCCAAGCTGCGTTCCAGCGTCTGGTGGATGTCAGAGGCAAAAACAGGCTTGCTGAGAAAGCCTGTGACGCCGGCCTGCCGCGCCTCATGCTCAATATCTGTCCAATCGTAGGCAGACATGAGAATGATAGGGGAATCATCCCCAATGATCTTACGGATTTGCCGGATTGTCTCGATACCGCTCATTTCAGGCATGGACCAGTCAACAATAAATACCTCAAAAGGTTCTTTCGATTTCACTGCTTCGTTAGTTTTGTCAACAGCTTCCTTGCCGGAAAGGACCCATTCCGCCCGCATACCGATCTGCTGGAGCATCCTGGATGCGCTCTGGCAGCAGATAATGTCATCATCTACTACCAGTCCGCGAAGCCCGCTCAATTCTTTGATAGCTTCGATCTGCTTCTGGTCATCGGTAAAACGCAGCTCCAAATTGATCGTAAATACAGTTCCCTTGCCCTGTTCGCTCTCCACGGTAACAGTTCCGCCCATCATATCGACAATATTCTTCGTGATAGACATTCCCAGACCAGTGCCCTGTATCCCATTGACAGTGGAGGTCTGTTCGCGTGTGAACGGGTCGAATACCGTCCGGGCAAATTCCGGGTTCATGCCAATCCCGGTATCGCTGACACGAAACTCATAGATTCCCCGATCCGGCGATTGGGAGGGTTTCTGCGTGACCTGAACAGACACCGTACCGCCAGCAGGCGTAAATTTGATCGCATTTGAAGTCAGATTCAGCAGGATCTGGTTCAAACGCAGCCTGTCGCAATAGATTTTCTCATTTGTGATATCCACCGTATCCATATACAGCTCCTGATGTTTGGCGTGGATATCAGACTGAATGATATTCCGCAGCCCCTGCAGAATATCAGCGAGATCTTCCGGCCTCTCATTAATGGTAACTTTGCCGGACTCAATGCGGCTCATATCCAGCACATCATTGATCAGGGCAAGCAGATGGTCAGACGCCTGGGCAATCTTAGACAGATAATCTTTGACGCGCTCTTTATCATCCAGATTAGCCGTAGTCAGCGTGGTGTAGCCGATAATCGCATTCATGGGGGTTCGGATATCGTGAGACATACTGTTTAAGAATGTAGTCTTAGCGCGGTTGGCGGCGTCCGCAGCCTGCAGCGCAGTGGAAAGCTCCTGTGTTTTGCCTTCCAGGTCGCTGGTAGCCTGCGCTACTTTTTTCTTCAATTTCTGCTGGTTACGCATTTGAACCGCCAGCATGGCAGCGGCAAAAAACAGCAGAAGGATAACAGACAGCCCGATCACAAAATATTCCGGATGCCGGTACAGGATTGCCGCAAGCGAGATATCTTTATTACTCTGCGCTGCGTCCACTTCTCTTGCAACAATCGAATCCAGCTCGGCGGAGGTGAAGGTTTCAGCGCCTTTGTCCAGAATCGAGAGCAGATAGCGTCCGCTTTTGATCTTGTTGCTGACAGCATAGGAAAAAGAGGTATTTCCGAAAGTCACAGAGGACAGCCGGTTGCGGACATCCTCAGAGACATACCACTCTGAATTGTAAGCATAGAGAATCGTAGCGTCTGCTTTGCCGTCCAGCACCGCCTTAACACAATCTGCAGATGATTTGTACCGGATCAATGCATCATCTTCATAGCGGCTGGTAATATAGTCTCCCAGCGCCTCAGATTTTTCAATCGTCGCAAGCTTTTTCACGTCGCCGTCAAAGCTGTCCCGTGTCAGACGCGCAAAATTTGTCTGGTAATAAGGTACCGTTATCTTGCAATCTTCTTCCTCTGCCAGATAATAATCGCTGGTAAAATCAATCACGATATCCGCCACACCGGATTCTCGCAGCTTGAAATACTCCTCCCTGCTCTCTACCGGAATAAACTCATAATCCAGCGAAAAGCGGCTGGCCAGGATTTCAAAGATAGCCGGCAAGATTCCTTTTGCCTGACCGTCCTGGAAATAGCAATAAGGAACCCGATCCGGGTTAAAGAGAAGTTTTAAAGGCGCCCCGAACTTTCTATGCTCCTTCAGGAAAGCGCGTTCATCCGCATTCAGTACAATAGAATCATCCTGATTTGTGGAGTAGTATGTATCGTGCAGTGTTTTTCTCCAGTCCGGACTTTGGAAATCCATCTCATTAATAGCCGCGTTGATCTGCTGCATCAGGTCTGTACGGTCTTTTCTGGTACAGATATAAAACGGCGTGGAGTCAAAAGTCTCCAGAAGCCATTCATTATTTAACAGCCTCAGGCTGCCAGAAACCGCTGCGTCTACCGTTCCATCCTGGAGCGCTTCTGAAAGTTTATCCTGTCCGGAAAAATACATCGCATGGAAAGTAAAGTCGTGTTCTTTCGCAAAGCGCTTAAAATTTGCATTTTTGGAATTATTTTTCAGCATCCCGACCGTGATGCCGTCATACGTGTCATAATCGCCCTCGACTACTTTCTGGTTGCCGGACTTTACTGTAAAAATTGTAGAATTATCTCCAATCGGCTGGTTTGAAAAAAGAAACTCGCGTTCCCGCTCCGGTGTTTTGGACACCGAGGTGACAACATCCACCTTCCCATCGCGGAGCAGATCCAGCGAATCGGCATAGGAGTCTTCGCGTCCGATATATTCGTATGACCAGCCGCCATAGATGGCAAGGCGCTGGAGAAACTCATATCCATAGCCGCTCCGCCGTCCGTTTTCATCAACAACATGATATCCCGGAAATGAGAAAAAACCAACCCGGACAACATCTGGCGTCTGTGAAGCGGCAGACGCAGCAGGACATGACGATACAAAAAACAGCATGGCAGCAAGCCATAAATATAAGCGGCGTAATTTTTTCATATGACGTTCTCCTCTCCTTGCACTGTATCTTATCGCATTCTTCTGTTATTTCATTAAATTTTCAATCTCTATATATTGATTTCTCTGCCAATCCAGATTGCTTTTGCATTTTTCCCATGCCCAATCTCTCCGGTCTGCGCAATGGGAATCCGGCTGCCGGCAAAAGAGCGCACCAGAGACGCCATATCCGGCTCGCAGCCAGTTGCTTCCATTTCGCTGAACGTGCCGAGTAAAATTCCGTTTATTTTATCAAATACGCCGCAAGATTTAAGCTGTGAGAGATAGGTTATCATCTGCGGGATTTTGCCGCCCAGGGATTCCATTAAAAGGATTTTCCCTGTAACGTCAGGAAAATATTTTGTCCCGGCTAATTTTAAAAAACATCTTATGTTGCCTCCCAGCACAATCCCTTTGATCGAATCACCCTGCACAAAACGGAAAGCAGGATGAAACAGATCGGATCGATCGAGAAAGCGGCGGCGCTGCAAATCCTGATAATCGCCACACACCATATTTTTGACCTGGTATAAAACACTGCATTTGCCCGTCTGGGAATAAATGGCGTTAATGACGGTGGTAAGATCGCTATATCCCCAAAATGTGGCGCGGCTCTTTTTAATCTGCTCAAAATCCAATTCATCTAAAATCTCATTGGCCATATTGCCGCCGGAGATATCGTAGATCTCTTCGACGTCCGGATTGGAAAAAAGCTTCATCAATTCGTCTGCACGTTCCTTTCCAGTGCCCGAAAAGACGCCTTCTTTCTCATATATGCAGCTGCTGACAAGTACCTTTCGCCCGCTTTTTTCAAGAAATTCAACGAGGTTTTGGTTTTGTTCTCCCCACTCCTTTTTTTGTGCATCGGAGCAGGCGGTAATTCCAACTGATCTCATGGCATATCCCCAGTCTATGTATTTATTCGCGCCAACGAGCCAAGTGAACGCGCTTGCACGGACATTTGGCGGCTGTCGTGAGGAGCGCTTGCACGGACATTTGGCG
>CANQCD010000160.1 GCA_947589455.1 uncultured Lachnospiraceae bacterium
TACAAAGCAGCCGCACTTCTGGCAGATTCCCTGATACAGACTGTCGCACTGCCGGCATAATAGAAGACGCCGTCTGTATTCCGGCGTCCCTACTTTGATCTCTTCATCCATACTATCAATATATTCCTGCAGCTTTTTGTATTCCTGTTCCCTGTCCATATCCTGCACAAGACAGCGGGTGCAGGGCTTTTTCCCTGTTTTTTCAGTTCCCATTATAGCCTCCGTCCCAGAATGCCTGTCCATCCTATCCCTCATAAGACACAGGACAATTTATCGAAAGCACGCTGCACGGCGGCATCACGACAGCCGCCCGCACTCCCTGCCACTTCTCCCTCCTGTCCTGCCTGCGGACAGCGTCAGGATTTTCAAATGTATTATGTGCATCCATCGCACCTGTCAGGGCTGAAATTTCCGCCTCGCCGCAAAAGCTCTGGTTCACTGGGAGCTCTATTACCGTCTCACAGGAATCATGGAGCGATGGGTTGGACAGAGTGATATGCAGTTTGCAATCGCCTTTTCCGCGCTGCACCACAGAAGCAGATTCGGAAAAATATTCCGGCGCCTTTCCTATCAATACGCTGTCTGCCAAAACTGCCCCCTGATGCTCACGAAACATTGCAAACACATCGTATGTCGGGGTTTTTATCATTTTCATCCCCTCCGTCAGAATCATTGCCTGCAGTACATTGACCATCTGGGCGATATTTGCCATAACAATCCTGTCGCAATGCTTATTAAACAGATTTAGATTGATTGCCGCTACAACGGCGTCACGCATCGTATTCTGCTGATATAAAAAGCCCGGATTCGTGCCTGGCTCAACATCATACCAGGTTCCCCACTCGTCAACGATCAGACCGACACGGTGCTCCGGATCGTGATAATCCATGATTTTTAAATGCCTGTCAATAATCTCTTCCATACGCCAGGTGCGCCGGATCGTCTCGTAATATTCTGTTTCGTCAAACTCTGTAGCGCTGCCCTTGTGCTCCCAGTCACCAGTCGGAAGCGTATAATAATGCAGACTGATCGCTTCTGTCTGCCATTTCAGCTTTGGCATAATAACATCCGTCCAGTGATAATCCTCCCCATTCGGTCCACAAGCTACCGGGAACAGCTGATTGCCGCTTAAATTCCTGCAAAATGTGCGGTACTGCCGGTAACAGCCGGCATAATATTCCGGCTCCATGCTCCCGCCGCATCCCCAGCTCTCATTGCCAATCCCAAGATACTTGAGCTTCCACGGCTCCTTTCTGCCGTTTTTCTCCCGCAATGCGGCAAGTTCCGAATCTCCGCCATATGTCATATATTCAATCCAATCCGCCGCCTCCTGCACGGTACCGCTCCCCATATTCAAAGCAATATATGGCTCACAGCCGATCTGCCCGCATAAATCCATAAATTCGTGCGTGCCAAAGGAATTGTCTTCCACAACGCCGCCCCAATTCGTATTGACAATCCGTTTCCTCTCTTCTTTTTTTCCAATACCGTCGCGCCAGTGGTATTCATCCGCAAAGCACCCGCCCGGCCAGCGCAGCACTGGCGTCTTAATCTCCTTTAACGCCTCGACAACATCTGTCCGCATCCCGCGCACATTTGGTATCGGCGAATCCTCGCCAACGTAAATCCCTCCATAAATACAACGTCCTAAATGCTCCGAAAACTGCCCGTAAATCTCCGGGGCAATCCTCCCTTTCGTTCTCTCTACATCTATCCGTAACGTAACTTTTGACATATTTCTCCTCCTGCTCTTGCCTCACTCAGGCGTCTGCGAAACAATTCAAAATGGTATATTGCACCTATTTGTCTCACAAAGACGCAGCGGCTCTGTCTCTCCCACCATCCGGACGCCCCGCACCAGCAGGGTTTTTAGAATCCAAGCTGTAATTAATCATCTCTGTCTCTCCCATCTTCCGGACGCCCCGCACCAGCAGGGTTTTTAGAATCCAAGATGTAATTAACCAGCTCTATCTCTCCCACCGTCCGGACGCCCCACACGGCAATACCAGCCCGTTTTCAGATACCGGCAGCCCGATCTCCTGCGCCTCTACCCTGCCGCCGTAAACCGGTACCAGTTCCAAATTCATCATATAAGACAGAACCGCCGGCTGTAATCCGGTCGTATACGAATTGACCAGAAAAAACAAAGGCTGTTCTGACAAAAGCTGCACGCACAGCTGAATCAATGGATGTATCTTTTCTTCTATCTTCCAGACTTCACCTTTTGGCCCGCGCCCATAAGATGGCGGATCCATAATCACTGCATCATACTTATTTCCGCGGCGTATCTCTCTCTCCGCAAATTTTACGCAGTCGTCAACCAGCCAGCGGATTGGCGCATCTTTTAATCCCGACGCCATGGCATTTTCCTTTGCCCATGTGACCATGCCTTTGGAGGCGTCTACATGCGTCACCTTTGCGCCCGCCGCTGCCGCCGCCAGAGTAGCTCCTCCGGTATAAGCAAATAGATTCAATACCTTGACTGGCCGGCCGGCGCCCGCTATTTTTTTCCCAAACCAGTCCCAGTTGACCGCCTGTTCCGGAAAAAGCCCCGTATGCTTAAACTGAAACGGCTGTAAACGAAACGTCAACGTCTTATAATGAACCTGCCATGTATTCGGCAGATCAAAAAATTCCCATTCGCCGCCGCCCTTCTGACTGCGGTGGTAATGTGCATTTCTCTCCCGCCAGCCAGGATGCTCCTTCGGCGTCTTCCAGATCACCTGCGGATCGGGACGCACCAGCAGGTATTCCCCCCAGCGCTCCAGCTTTTCTCCGGCGCTGGTATCAATCACTTCATAATCTTCCCAATTTTTTGCGATCCACATAAAATCCCCCTTTTTCTCAAGTATAGTCGGAGTTTTCCACTGTTTTAATGAATTAATGTAAATACGCCGTGTAGGGTAATTATACTGTGTTTCGCATGAAAAGTCTATCACTTCATGCTGTCAGGCAGGTGGAAGTAGAAAAACGCTTTATGGATTTGGATGAGCAGGAGCAGCGGAACCGGCTGAATGAGGATATGGAGCCAGAGCCGGAAGCAACAAACAGGTAGAGATGGCAGCCGAAAAAATATTTATTATCACAATACATTGGAATGTAAATGACTTTTCAGTTATTGACGATCATTCTATTACTATTCTGTCTATATCCTTTAGCGAAGTTGGAATATTGGAAACGTTTTTTTCTTTATATAAGGTACCTTCATGTAGATGCTCTAAACTTGGGGTCTCTATAATCCACTCATTCATTGATAGATTATTTACAGAACATATATATACTGGTTCATTATATACTAAATCATTATAGAATCCAATACACTCGTATGTTAAATCTGATAATCCCTTGGCATCAAGAAGGGAATACAGTTCATATTCTTGATTGTTCCAGCTTAACAAAACGCCATTGTTAATCTGTTGCGCAGAAAATTCTATTGGATTTTGTGGTAATGATAATTGTTTTCTTGTACATCCAGACAAAGATAAAGACAAAATCATAAAAAATATTATAAATTTTTTCATAGACAAGTTCCCCGCTTATTATTCTAAATTTCTAAATGATTTACTTTGTATATCTTAACTAAGCATATTCTAACATAACTAAAATGTCAATATCGAAGTATTTTAGAATTAATTTCGCTGTACCTTTTTGACGCGGGGATTGGCATAAGTTTCCCCTTCAGGAACGCCTCTCGGCTGGTTCTCCTGTTTCCTCTGTATTTATCGGTATATTTTATATTACCTATCTATGAAAAAGGCAATGATCTTTTCAATAAATGCCACATCCCCCCATCGGTCAGCTTTCGCCATACATTGGATAGCGTTTCTTATCTTCGCACGTGATTTTGCGCAGAACCCGGCACGGAACACCTACTGCGATCACATTTGCAGGAATACTTTTCGTGACAACGCTTCCCGCTCCGATAACGGTGTTATCCCCTATTGTGACTCCACCAAGGACGATAACCCCCGCTCCAATCCACACATTATTTCCCACAGTAATCGGGAGCGCTACTTCCAGTCCTTCATTCCGCTGTTCTGCATCCAAGGCATGTTCTGCCGTTGTAAACAAACAATTAGGCGCAATAAAAACATGATCGCCAAATGTTATCTTTCCTCCGTCAAGCAGCTGACAGTTATGGTTTGCAAAGAAATAATCTCCAACAGAGGTGTTATATCCATAATCGCACCAAAACGGAGTATTGACCGCAATATGCTCTCCCATCGTTCCAAATATTTTTCTCAATATTTCATTTTGCGCCTTGCGGTCAGAAGGCTTGATCTGGTTAAATTCATGGCACAAATCACTACATCTGCTTATATCATTCCAGATATCTTCATCATAATTGGCATTATACAGATAACCTGCTGCCGCCTTTTCTTTCTCTGTCATCCTAATCCTCCAGCAATCTTGATTTTCAGAGAAGCGTACTTTTCTCTGAATAAGAAAAAATATAGCATATTTGCAGACTATTGACAATAATAATGAAAAATATTTGATATAATCCAAAAAACAATAGCGCCTTTGTAAAAAAGCCGGTGCCCTTGCAAGAAACACTTCGTGTTTCTTGTTAGCGTCCCACTACATTTTAAGCAATTTCCTATCCCATAAAAAAAGAAACGAGCAAGCCGTAACAAGATGTACGGTGAAAACCCATTTCTTGATGTTAATAATAAACCTTTTTTCCTATACTGTCAATCCCCGATTTTTATTTTTTCACTGGGAATTTTGGGGAATTTGCAAAACTACACGGCGATTGCAGTATTTATGGCTTTAATCCCCTGCCAGAGGCAGACGCCGCTTTCATGCGGCAGCCTGCCTGATCTGACAAGATTTAATGTCAAAGGGAATAGACCAGATCGTGCAGCACCACTTCCTCCGCCCTGCTCCTGATGCTGTTCATCTTTTGAAGCCAGCACAGCCAGTCATCAGATTT
>CANQCD010000161.1 GCA_947589455.1 uncultured Lachnospiraceae bacterium
GCTGTCAAATCTGGATGCAAAGCTCAGAGTCAGCATGAGAAATGAGATCAGCAGACTGCACCGCACACTGGGCAGCACGACCATTTATGTGACGCATGACCAGGTGGAGGCTATGACGATGGCTGACCGGATCGTGATCATGAAAGACGGCGTGGTTCAGCAGACAGGCGCGCCGATGGAGCTGTATGAGCATCCGGTCAACAAGTTTGTGGCAGGGTTTATCGGTTCGCCGCAGATGAATTTTTATCCGGTAAGACTGGAGGGGAGAACGCTGTCCTTTGAGGGCGGAGGAACGGTAAATCTGCCGGAAAAGATCGCAGAAAAGTTAAGTCCCCACAAGGAGCTGATTATGGGAATCCGCGGGGAGGATATTAAATTTGACGGACAGAATATGGAGCTATACGGAGCAGATAAACAGGGCGCGACCATTGAAAACACGGAAATCATGGGAAATGAGAACAATCTTTACTTTTCGTTTGGCGGGATCACAACAGTAGCAAGAGTATCAAAATATGAAGTGAGCGGGATTGGCGATACGGTGGAGTTTGTTATGGTACCGCATAAGATGCATTTCTTTGATCCGGAAACAGAAGAGGCAATTGCCTAAAATGTATTTGCGTGGAAAGGGGATGAAAATAAGATGACGCCATTAGAGAGAGCAAACCAATATCAGGATGGTCACAGGATAAAAAAAGAGGAAAAACCGGTGTTCCATGTTACTCCGCCGGTAGGCTGGATGAACGATCCTAACGGCTTTTCCGTCTATCAGGGAAAAGTTCATCTGTTTTATCAATATCACCCATATAGCGAAGAATGGGGACCGATGCACTGGGGACACTGTATTTCCGATGATTTTATCGACTGGAAAGAGCTCCCCGCCGCGCTGGCGCCAGATCAGGAGTACGATGCTGCCGGATGTTTTTCCGGCAGCGCGGTAGAGACTGCGGACGGGCGGCAGGCGTTAGTATATACCGGGGTAAAAGAGACACAGCGAGAAGACGGGACAAAGGAAGTGCTTCAACAGCAATGTCTGGCAACAGGCGATGGAATCTGCTATAATAAGGTGAAAGAAAATCCCATTATTTCCTGCGGACAGCTTCCCGACGGTTTTTCTAAGGAGGATTTCAGGGATCCGAAAGTCTGGAAAGAGGGCGAGCGGTATTATCTCGTGGCGGGCAGCAGGAACAAGCAGGGAAATGGGCAGGTCGTTTTGTTTACCTCAGAGAATCTGACGGACTGGAAGTATGTATCCGTACTGGCTGACAATCAGGGCAGATATGGCACGATGTGGGAATGTCCGGACTTTTTTCAGATGGGGAATAAGCATGTCCTGCTTGTTTCCCCGATGGATATGCAGGCGGATGGAAAAGAGTTTCACAATGGGAACCAGTCGATCGCATTGATTGGAAACTATGACAGGAAAACTTTCCGTCTGGCTAAGGAGCAGGTCGTCTTATTAGATTATGGGACAGATTTTTATGCGACGCAGACATTGCAGACAAAAAACGGACGCAGGATCATGATTGCATGGATGCAGTCGTGGGACATGATTATTCAACCGGCAAGCCAAAGGTGGAATGGAATGATGACGGTTCCGCGGGAGCTTACGCTAAAGGACGGCGTATTGTATCAAAATCCTGTCAGAGAGTTAGAAAAATACCGGACAGATCCGGTGCTTTGCAGCAACAGGGAGATATCCGGAACCTGCATGGTACCGGGCGTACAGGGACGCGTGCTGGATCTGACGTTGGAAATCCTTGGGGGAGATTTTAAGCAGTTCTCCATCCAGTTTGCAAAGGATGAAACGCATTTTATCCAGTTTTGCTATCAGCGCGCCAACCAAAAGATCGAATATGACCGCACATATTCCGGAATGGTGCGGGATGTGGTGTGCCAGAGAAGTATGCCTGTCAAAAAACCGGAAAAAACGTTAAAACTCCGCCTGATCCTGGACATATTTTCGGCAGAGTTATTTATTAACGACGGCGCGCAGGCATTCAGTTCGATTTATTTTACGCCGCCGTCTGCACAGGATATTGTATTTACATGCGACGGGAAAGCGCTCGTCAATATTGAAAAATATAAGATCGCACTGAATTAGGGAAAGGATGGTGTTCTGTTTGAAAAAATACGATGTAACGGCGCTCGGGGAACTGTTAATAGACTTTACAGAAAGCGGCATAAGCGGTCAGGGAAACCCTTTCTATGAGGCAAACCCGGGCGGCGCACCCTGCAATGTACTCGCAATGCTGCAGAGACTTGGGAAAAAGACGGCTTTTATCGGAAAAGTCGGCAGGGATTCTTTCGGAGAACTACTGCGCTACGCCGTGTCGGAACAGGGCATTGATGTCGGCAATCTGATTATGGACAGTGAAAACGCGACGACATTAGCGTTTGTCCACAATGCTCCGGATGGGGATCGCAGTTTTTCCTTCTATCGGAATCCGGGAGCGGATACGATGTTGAGAGAAGATGAAGTGGACATCTCCCTGTTAGGCGATACAAAAATCTTCCATTTTGGCAGTCTGTCCATGACGCGCGAGAAAGCAGAGCGCGCAACGAAAATGTCTGTCAAAACGGCAAAGGCGGCAGGCGCGCTGATCTCTTTCGATCCCAATCTCCGCCCTCCTCTCTGGAAAGACTTAAACGACGCAAAAGAAAAAATAGCATACGGTATCGGGCAGTGCGATATCTTAAAAATCTCTGACGATGAGATCGCATTTTTTACTGGCACATCAGGTCTGCGCCACGATGGGCAAGAATGGCAGTATGGCGTATTATAAAGAATATAAAGCGGAATGCCCTTCCTTCCCGAACGAGAACACCGTCGAAACAACAGGCGCCGGCGATACCTTTATGGCGTGCGTGTTAAACTATGTGTTAGAAAACGGGTTCGAACAGCTCGACGAACGGAAGCTGTATGAGATGCTGCAGTTTGCAAATGCGGCGGCTTCTATTATTACGACGAAAAAAGGCGCGTTGCGGGTTATGCCGTCCGAGAGCGACGTGCGAGAATTTTTGCAAAGTAAATTGCGATAATGCTTAAGGCATCCACTTTGGGGTGGGTGCTTTTTTACTCCATAAAAAATCCCCCATAAGCACCGCAACTGTCGATATTTATGGGGATTTTTCCACATCCTGCAAGTTTGTTCTGAACCTGTTTTGCAGATTACTGCACAGCCAAACTTATTTCATCTGAGCCGCTACTTCCGCTGCAAAATCCTCTTCCTTCTTCTCGATTCCCTCTCCGGTCTCAAAACGGATAAAGTTCTTGATTGACAGACTGCAGCCTTCTGCCTTGGCCACGGATTCAACGTACTGTTTTACTGTTTCTTTATTTTCGCTCTTAAAATATGCCTGCTCCAACAGACATACTTCTTTTAACTCCTTGTTAAGGCGTCCGGTGATCATCTTCTCGATAATCTGATCCGGCTTTCCTGCATTCTTTGGATCATTCTTTGCCTGTGCCAGCAGGATCTGCTTCTCATGCTCTTTATACTCCTCGTCCACATCTTCAGCAGAAACATATTTTGGAATCAATGCAGCAACCTGCATCGCAACATTCTTCAAACATTCCTTTACCGCATCGTTAGACGAATCTGTGTCAGCCTCCACTAACACGCCAATCTTTCCGCCTGCATGGATATAAGAGCCAAGCAGCCCGGAAGTCTCAACCTTCTGGAAACGACGGATATTCATATTCTCACCGATAACAGCGATCATGGACTTTAACTTTTCATCGACGCTTACGCTGGTATCTAAAGCCCACGGCTCAGCTAAGAATGCATCGATATCTCCCGCTATAGTATTTCTTGCCTGTGCCGCAACCTCTGCAACATACGTCTGGAACTTTTCATTCTTTGCAACAAAGTCTGTCTCGCTGTTTACCTCTACGATAGAAGCAGACTTTCTATCCTCTGTAATGTCAATTGCCACGATACCTTCTGCAGCAATACGTCCGGATTTCTTCTCTGCTTTTGCAAGGCCGTTCTCCCTTAACCATTCAACCGCCTTATCCATATCGCCGTCTGTGTTTGTAAGCGCTTTCTTACAATCCATCATGCCGGCGCCGGTCATTTCCCTTAACTCTTTAACCTGTGAAGCTGAAATTGCCATTTTACTTTCCTCCGAATCTTATTTTCCTATATTTTGCCAAAGGCTTTTCAAATAATCCCACTGCCCGCAAAGGCAGAACCTCTGGCATTTCCTTACTGCGGGCTATGCCTCTGCAGCCTCCTCCTCTTCTGCCTCTTCTGCAAAAGATTCGCCCTGATTTGCCTCAATGACAGCATCCGCCATTTTGGAAACAATCAGTTTAACCGCCCTGATCGCATCGTCATTGCCTGGAATAACATAATCAAGTTCTTCCGGATCGCAGTTTGTATCTGCAATGCCAATCAGAGGAATGCCTAATGTATGTGCCTCCTGGATACAGATCCTTTCCTTCTTCGGATCTACTACAAAGATAGCGTCCGGGATTTTCTTCATCTCTTTGATGCCGCCGAGATTTTTCTCAAGCTTTTCCCACTCTTTCTTCAGACCGATCACTTCTTTCTTTGGAAGGACATCAAATGTGCCGTCCTCTGACATTGCCTCAATCTCTTTTAATCTCTTGATCCTTGTCTGAATTGTCTTAAAGTTGGTCAGCATACCGCCCAGCCATCTCTCATTGACATAATACATCCCGCAGCGCTCCGCTTCAGACCGGATTGAATCCTGCGCCTGCTTCTTGGTTCCGACAAACAGGATCGTCCCGCCATTGGCAATGATATCCTTCACTGCATTGTAAGCAGTATCTACCATCCCTACAGACTTCTGCAGGTCGATGATATAGATGCCGTTGCGCTCTGTGTAGATGTACTCCGCCATTTTCGGATTCCATCTTCTTGTCTGATGTCCAAAGTGAACACCTGCCTCCAGTA
>CANQCD010000162.1 GCA_947589455.1 uncultured Lachnospiraceae bacterium
TTGTACTATAAAAAGGTTATAAAGTCAGTATTTTCAATGCTTTCAGGCAATTTTATTTTGTCATAAGCAGACACTATCTAAATCTTAATATTCTGTTATCACTTCCTTAGGCAATACGAAACCGCTATCAAAAAAGTATCTTTTGACTTCGTATGCAATGTGAGGTTTTTGATATATAACAGGCCTGCCCTATACCATTTGCCTTGTTTCGTTGCAAAAAATAATAGGACTAAATCATCTGCAATCCATTGATTTTACTAGGTTTCTTCTGATTTGTCCCTATTATAACACGCTCATCGTCAATAATAATCGTATCAAATGTATCTTTTTCAAATCTTTTTAATGTTTCCGGTTTTGCCATCATCTGCATTGTGGCAAATAAATAATCCGCCTCATAGTCCTTTGAATTGCCTGAGAGGAGACCAAAAGTACGTGTTTTGCCAAACACTTTTCGATAACTTGCAATTGCCTGTTTTGCGATTTGTTCTCTATGAACCAGGAACAATGCCTTCCTGGTGTTTTCTTCTCGCAGCGCAAATGCGGAGGCAAATGTTTTGCCCGTTCCAGTTGCAGATATCAACAACGCACGATTTGCATTTTTCACTTTTAAATTTTTGAGACTGTTTATAAACTCAATTTGCATCTTATTTGGCTGCAAACAATACTGCTCAATAGATGCAACTTTGTTTTGGCGCGCAATAGCTCTTTGCTTTTTTACTATTTCATAACGAGTTCGATAATATGTAATAAACTCTTCATAACAAATTGAATTAGGAGAGTTCCAAAGCGCTTCGTATTCACACAGGATTTGCTTGGTATATTCTCCGTGTTCTGTAGATATCAAACGCATATTCCACTCTTTGTTGCGTGTAAGCGCATTGAGCGTCATATTTGCGCTCCCTACAATAATTCTATATAATTCCTTATCATGAAAAATATATCCTTTTGTATGAAATCCTTCGTCAGAGGAATCTGTCTGATACATTTTCAGTTGAATATTTTTCAGCTGTGACAGCTTGTCCAATGCGCCAGGTTCACTGAACATCAAATAATCAGTAGTCAATATGCGACCCGAAATCCCCTTTTGTTCCAGCTCTTTTAACGTCTGTAAAATAGGAGTAATACCGCTCATGGTAATAAACGCAACACTAATTGCAAACTCATCACAGGATGTTAGTTCTTCTTCGATAGAAGCTAAAACCTTACGTCCATTTTTATAATCATTTGATACAAATTGAGGTTTGTAGGCAAGATTCGACGTCGTACTGGCATCTATAAAGGCCGTATGCATCCCTTGCTGGAGTTGTGTGATGAGATCATAATTCATAAAAATGTCCTCTTTCTTTTGGCAATATTTATGAGAATCGATTGCCGCTTTAGGCGCAAATCTTTCATAGTTACTATAACAATATCTATTTAAAGTGTCAATAAAAGCAAATTTGTGCTGCCTCGATCAGTGTAAATTTGCCATATCACTCGTGATTCGTATTAAAATACAAAACAAAAACATCTCCCCTGCGTTCTGACTTTAACGAATCATCATTGATAATTTCTTCCCGCAAAAAACACCTGCCAGGCAACAGACAACACTCAAAAAGATATAAATACCTCCGGACAGATACGCTTTATGTTCAAACAGCGTGAGCGCTTCAAGCGAAAAGGTTGAAAAAGTTGTAAATCCACCGCATACGCCCGTTTTCCAAAACAGAACCGTATACGGCGATACCTCGGCATCGCTGCTTACAATACCTGTGACAAATCCAATCAGAGCTGCACCAATGATATTGACGATCAATGTTAATATCGGAAAACTTGTTTTAACCGGCAAAAGACCGATTGCATATCTTCCCATTGCTCCGGCTGCTCCGCCGAGAGCGACAAATAAAAATCCCTCCATTGCGATCCACTCCTTCCTCTTTTTCAACGCGGCTTTGAGCCATCCGGCTGCGCGCAGCGCATGGCTCACTGACAGCCTGAGAAGCTGCCTCCCTGCCATAGAGTTTTCTGTATCAAAATACTATCATATCTATATAAAAGGTTCAATCAATAAGCATGACATTTTCTTCTATGCTATTATTATGTACGCAGTTGATTTTGTGACCTTAACCCATCCCCCAAAATAAATGGGATTGCGACCACCAGTTTTTAATTAGAGAAAAACGCCACATGCGCTGTGACGCTATACGGCGATGGAAATAAATTTTTATTTTTTATCAATCCCTCTTGACTTTATGATAACGATGTGTTATCTTTTATCTAGCGTACATGTTGTTATCATAAAAGATAGGAGGTGAATATTTTGCAACAGGTTTCTGATTCTGAATTAGAGCTTTTAAAAATCATCTGGAGCGGCAAGGATAATACGGCTATGTATGCGGAAATTGCCGAGTCCCTGAAAAAAAAAGGACTGATGTGGACGAAAAATACGATCATCACCCTGCTTTCCCGATTGATCAAAAAGGATTTCCTGAGAGTCCAAAAAATCGGACACAGGAATCAATACATAGCCATTGTATCAGAAGAAGACTATAAGACAACGCAGGCACAGAGCCTCATCGAAAAAGTATATGAGGGAAACGCCAAAGGTCTTGTATGTACTCTGATACAGGGATCGCTGCTCTCCTCAGAAGAATATGAGGAATTAAAGACTTATTGGGAGGAGGGAAAGAAAAGAAATGAATGAGACGCTAAAGGTCGTTTTATCTATGTCGTTTTCCGGCGGCATCATGATCCTGATACTGCTTCTGGTCGTGTCTCTGTTTAGGAACAGGCTCGGCAGGCAATGGCAATATTATATCTGGCTTATTGCCGTAATCCGGCTGCTGATCCCTTTTGTGCCGCAGAATAATCTGACAGACAAAATATTTCATTCAGCTGAAACGGCAATGAATACAAGGAACGCCATCCTGTCAGAAAAAGAGCAGGATGGGCAGGGATATCATGACAGCGCCGCATTAGAGCGGGACGGAAGTGCAAAAGCCCCGGAATCTGACAGCGGAGCGCAGAGGGCAGATGCAGAGACTGGCACAATGGGAAAAAGCGCCGAATCAGGGATTGGCTCGGTGGGAAAAAGCGCCGAATCAGGGATTGGCTCGGCGGGAAAAAATGCGGAATCAGAGATTGGCTCGGCGCCTGCTAAATCTGCCGCATCAGAAACATTGCGCGCCTTTCTCGATAATATCTTTCCGCATTTGCATCTGATCTGGATTTTGCCGGCATGTATCTTATTGGCCAGGAAAGTGATCTCCTGCAGGAAACTGCTAAAACAGATCTGCGCAGGCAATGAAGAAGTGAAGGACGCCGTATTACTTGAGCATTTGGGCAGGCTGCTGGAAAAAACACATATCAGGAATACGGTCACGCTCGCCATAAACAGCACAGTGCCGTCGCCAATGATCACGGGCATTTTAAAACCCTGCATCATTTTGCCGTCAGAGGAAATCACAGCTTCCGAGTTTGAGTGCACTGTTTTGCACGAACTTATGCATTATCGCCGGAAAGATATCCTTTACAAATGGCTGGTGCAATTTACAATCTGCCTTCACTGGTTTAATCCCTGCTCCTATCTCCTTGGACGGATGGTAAACAAAGCCTGTGAATTGTCCTGTGATGAAGCCGTCATACGAAAACTGGATACACATGAACGCTATATTTATGGAGATGTTTTGCTGCATACTGCTGGAAAACACATAAAACACAGAGCCTCCATATCAACTGTCACATTTAGCAACGGAAAAAAAGATTTAAAAGAAAGGTTGAATGCAATTATGAATTTTAGAAAAAGGACAAAAGCTTCTTTTGTCACAGCGTTTGCTCTCTCGGCCGCCCTTTTGGCAGGTTCCGCCTACATCGGAACATATACTGCAGGGGAGAAAAGCGCCCTGGCAAAAAACGCTGTCCAATCAGAGACAGACGCAGCTTCCAAAACACAGAATACGGATGCAGCCGTTTTGAAAAAAGCCGGAAAAAGCGGTCAAAAAACAGATTGGAAGGCAGAATATAAAAGACTGGGGATAGAGACGAAAAACAACATCCTGTATTATAAAAACAAACGTGTCCGCCTCCTTAACGATACCGTCAATAACAGATTCTGGTGTGGGAAAAAAGGAGTCGCTTACCTGAAAATTGTCAAGGGGAAAGACAATACGGCAGTGGTTAAAAAAATTCCGAGAAAAGAGGTCAAAAGAATAGAAAATAATCTCGGTACGCATGGGACATATACTTTTACGGCTAAAAAACAGAACGGAACGTATACCTTTTCCGCTAATAAGCACGGCGGGACGCTTACCTTTACGGCAAAAAAGCAAAACGGAAAACATTCCATTACAATCAAAAAACGGAAGAATGGGACATATGCTTTTACAGCCAAATAATCCCATCATATCATGGCATTTGTTCAGACGCGGCGCCTGAGCGCAGCAGACCGTTATATTACATACCATTTTCTGTACTATAACCAGACAGAAGCACATTCTTTGCTTGGATGTGTTTCTGCTTCTGCGGTTTTATGATAACACGGAGTCCAAAACACAGTAAACTGATTTTGACCGCCGCCCCCCCCGCGTCTTATCGCGTCTCATCACTCTTATCCTATACCTATCGCATCTCATCACTCTTTCTTATCCTATGCCTATCGCATCTCACCGCCCTTATCCTATTTCTTGACAATTTCAGGATATATCTGCTACACTGCTTACAAGTCAAATATCCCGCAGCAAACAATAGGGTATCACTTCCGTTGTCCTTCCTTTGTTTGTCTCAAGAAAACGGGGATATTTAATCTACGCTTCGGTCGGCGCCAACTGTGTGTGCCGGCACACAGCGCTCCTCGCGACAGTCACCAAATGTCCGTGCAAGCGCTCCTCACGACAGCCGCCAAATGTCCGTGCAAGCGCTCCTCACGACAGCCGCCAAATG
>CANQCD010000163.1 GCA_947589455.1 uncultured Lachnospiraceae bacterium
GGCAGGATAAACATCCCCGCCGCCATTGACGCCAGGATAATGCTCAAAAGCTTCAGCAAAAACATCAATTCCAGCGTGGTAAAAAACTGCAGGATCGCGACAGTCAACACCGCCAGCGCCAGCACCAGTGTAAACGCATAAAGCAGTACCAGCATAACCTCACTGGCGTCCCCGCCGTAACTTTTTATCAGCGGCTTCATAAGGGTATATCCATAAATCAGCATGAGGAAAAAGAAAATCCCGTTTCCATAGAGTATGCTGATACTGCGCAAACGCAATATCACCAGCGCGCCATAGCCGATCCCAAACATGATCAGGATGATCCAAAAGCTTTTATACCGGCTATTGTAAAACCACCCAAAGGTCAAATCCTGTCCTATCATTAACACGATTGTGATCAGCAGAAAAAACACTGCCGCACAGATGCCGATCCAGGCAAATAATTCCTGAAAAGCCCCCCGCTCCGGATTAGAAGAAACTGCTGCAAACAGATTATGTTTCGTCCGCTTCGACCCGGGACTCCCTGTCCCATAATTCGTACTTCTCCCCGCGCCGGAACCGGACTGCCGCACTCCCCCTCCTCCTGCCGGCGAATGATAGAACTGATGTCCGCACACCGGGCAAGCAGGCTGTCCATCCGGCACCTGACTCCCACAACGATCACAAAACATAACGCCACCTCCTATCGTAATTGATATAGATTATCTTCGTTTCCCAAATACAGCTCCTCTGCATGGGACAGATAATATTCCTTATTTTGTTCTAAACGCATTCCATTTCCCAGATACGTGCCATTTCTGGACAAATCTATCACACAATATTTTTCCTGCGATGCAAGATACGTGATCTTGCAGTGAATGCGGCTTACCTGATTATCCTTGATCAGGTGGGTACACCGCGCCGCATCCCGCCCTAAAATAATCGTCTGCTGATCGGAGAGCGGAATAAACTGACCGATATGGCTCCCCCTGATACAGATCAGCCCCCGCGTGACCGCCGCCGGCGGCCCGCCCGCTTCCGTAACCGGCAATGTCTCTGCTTTGTCTATTTGTAATGTCATCTGCATTCCCCCCTGCATTGTGCCAGTTGAATTGCCTCATAGCTGCTGCATTGTGCCAGTTGAATTGCCTTATGGCTGCTGCATTGTGCCAGTTGAATTGCCTTATGGCTGCTGCATTGCGCCAGTTGAATTGCCTCATAGCTGCTGCATTGCGCCAGTTGAATCGCCTTATGGCTGCTGCATCCTCCTGATTACATCAGTTGGATTGCCTCATGTTTATTTGCCAGATAGAGGATTGTCCCCGGATCTGCCGTGATATAGCTGCCAGCCTTTGCCGACTGCCCTGTTGACAGAAGCGTACCGTTGGAAGAATAATCTGTCACCTGATATTTCCCGGACGCTGCGTCAAAGCGCACTCCGCAATGCTTCCTGCTGACTTTGGAATATTCAAACAACAGCTTGCAATGTTTCGGATCTCTGCCAAATACAATCTCCTCGCCAGCGTCAAACTCCATCTCAAAGCCGGCGTACTGCCCCGCAACGCCTAACAGCCTTCCCTTCGGCGACGCCGGATTCTGCTGTTTTGCCTGTTCCACCTGTCTCTGCAGGGAGGCGTTTGGCGGATTGCCGTCAAAGCCTAACGTGATAGACAGATCATCCGGGTTCGGCGTCCCGCCGCCGTTAAGCCCATTTGCCTGTCCATACGAACCGCCGCCCGGCGCTCCAAAGTTCGGGGCTCCGTTTTGCTGCCCATACGAGCCGCCGCCCGGTGCGCCAAAGTTCGGATCACCATTTTGCTGCCCATACGAACCGCCGCCCGGCGCGCCAAAGTTCGGAGCTCCGTTTTGCTGTCCATATGAACCGCCGCCCGGTGCGCCAAAGTTCGGAGTTCCGTTTTGCTGTCCATATGAACCGCCGCCCGGCGCGCCAAAGTTCGGATCACCGTTTTGCAGCCCATATGGGCTGCTTCCCATCCCATCTAACGCCATTTCCGGCATTTCATCCCATGGATTATCCTCATCTATCGCGCTCTCCTTCGGTCGCAGCGCCGTCATGAAAAGAATCCCCGCCACGATCAGGAACAAATCAATCGCTATTCCAGCGAGATAGCCCCATGACGAAAATTCCGACATCATCAGAGAAATCGTATGTTTCCCCACTCCCTTTATCACCAGGACTTGATCGTCAATCAGCGAAAACTCCTTCACATAAGAAGAAATCTTATTCCAGATCATCCCGGGCAAAAAATATGTCGTAAACAGGCTGCAAAGCGCGGCAACACTGCCACATACCACAAGGTTGACGCCGCTGCCCTTCCCCAGGATCAGGAGAAAGACAATGCCAAATATCGCCAAAACAGCCGGAAGATAGGTGGCGATCCCGATCCAGCGGAAGACATTCTGCACGCCGCTGTCTTTTATTTTTTTCCCTTTTACATAGGTCACTCCCTGGAAATCCAGATCGTCCTCGCCTACCGTCAAAGCCCATTTTCCCAGCTGAAACCCATTCAGGGTATCCTGGTCTTCCTTGTCAATCTTCTTGTCAAATTCTTTCTCTTTCTTCTTGCGGTCTTTTGTATCTTTTTCATATTTCTTGATCCGCTTATCCGCATTTGTCTTTTTTGCCGCCTTCTCATCCTGGTCTTTCGCATATTGATTAGCGTCTACCGCCATTGAAATATACTTGTCGCCGGATATCTCCATCCTTGGCAAAAACAATACCAACAGAAGCAGAAGCAACAGTCCCGCCCCTGTGAATGTCTGCCAGCTGTACTTTTTATCTTCCATATTCCTCTCCATTTCTGAGCGAATCCGATCCGCTTTTTGCAGCTTGTCCGCAAAACAAGCCCGGCTATTTACCTCCGCTCAAAAGTAAATAGCAGTTTCCTTGATCCGTATTGTCAGATTGCCTGTACTTCCTCTAACAGAAGCTCTGCATTGGACGGTCTTTTTTCCCGCTCCAGTTCCAGACATTCCCTTATGATGCGTTTCCAGCGCCGGCCAATCGGCTTGCCGAACCTTCTTGGGAAAATCCGGCTCCCCCGGTCTGTCTCCAGCCTTGTAACCGCGTCATACGGCTTTGTCCCGGTCAGACACTGGTACAAAAAGACTCCCAGCGCATAAAAATCCGTCCAGGGGCCTTCCCTTCCCCCCTTTCCCTCTCTCGCCGCCTGATACTGCTCCGGCGCCGCATAATCCGGTTTCAGAAAAACGGCCTGGAACGTCATATTCCTGTCATAGAAATATTTTGCCGCCCCCAGATCGATCAAAACAATCCTGCCAGACTTCGTCCGGATCACATTTCCGGGGGAAAGATCGCCGTGTACGATTTTCCTTCTGTGCAGCTGCGTCAGCGCCGCAAGCGTCTGTTCGGCAATCTCCTTTGTCTCCTGTGACCCCAGCCCTTTCTGTCTGGACTGGAGTTCTCTGCCGACGCTCTCCCCATCCAGGTATTCCATCACCATATAGACGGTGTCGTTTTCATAAAACGCATCATACACAGTGACAATCTGCCTGCTGTGGATAAATTTTGCCGTCATTTTTATTTCCCTGCAGAACATTTTCTTGCCATATTGAAACGCCTGCAGAACCTGCGAAGACTTGACGGATACGAAGCTCTCCTCCCGCTCCGCCCACTGCTCCGGAAAGTATTCCTTTACCGCGACATTCCGCCCCAGATTGATGTCTACGCACAAATACGTAATCCCAAAACCCCCGATACCAAGCGGACCCACGATCTGATATCTTCCGTCCAGCAAAAAATCCTTTGGCAATAAGCCCTTTTCTGTTTTCCCAGAAAGATAAATATTGCGGATCACGCTCTGTCCCAAATTCAGTACATTGCCAGGCAGGCGAAACTCTTCCGGCGGAAGATATTTGTTTTCCAGCGAAAACAGAAGTACGTTTCTCCCGGCGGCGCGGCGCAGGCAGAGAAGCTGAAATCCGCCGTCTGATGCGCTCGCGGCATCTGCAGTCTGCTCCTCTCTCAGCGCGCTTTTGGCATTTGCAGTCTGTTCCTCTCCCGGCGCGCTTTTGACGTTCGCCGTCTGCTCCTCTCCCGGCTCGCTTTTGACGTTTGTAGCCTGTTCCTCTCCCGGCTCGCTTTCGTCCAATTTATGTTTTGGCGGCTGGTCTTCCGCCCTTCTCCCCCATGTCATAAGAAAAACCCGCTCTCCCAGCATTCCGTCATAAGCGCGCCAGATAATATCCCGGTCTGTCTTGCGGTAAATGCCTCCCAGCAGAAATCTCTTTTCCAAAATCTTGCCGGTATGCCACGTCCCCTCCCTCTCCCTTTCCTTTTCGGGACGCCATCCGCAAAAAGCACAGCTCTCGCGCTTTTCATCCCAGGCAGTAAAACACCCCATGCAGATTTTTCTTTTCTTCATTCTCCACTCTCCTGATGTAGTTGTTCTTTCAGATAAGCCATTGCCGCCTCTTCCCTGCTGATCTCCGGTATTTTGACCTGCTGCTCTGGAAAACCGCCCCGGGCGTCCGCCCGACCTGCGGCGGATGGCTGTGCTCCGGGCAGGGATTCCTGATATAATGCGTAATACAGTTCGGCCATTGTCTGATAGCGGTCTTCTATCTGGACGCACAGCCCTTTCTGTATCGCCTCTGACTGTCTGTCCGATATCCCGATCCCCATTTCGCGCAGCGGCCGCGTCAAATCCTCCGCCACCCTCTCATATGCTTTCTGCAGCTTGACGCCGCTAAGAAGGTAATAGATCGTCGCGCACAGGCTGTACACATCTGTCCAGGGACCCTGATTCCCATTGCGGTCATACTGTTCAATCGGCGCATAACCATGCTTTAGCAGGATGGAATTTTCCCTGCCCGGCTCGATATGCTTCGCCGCGCCAAAGTCGATCACTTTCGCCTGATACTTCCGGTTGACCATAATGTT
>CANQCD010000164.1 GCA_947589455.1 uncultured Lachnospiraceae bacterium
CGTCTTCCCGCCCTTCTTTTTATCAATCTCGCGCCATATCCTCTCTTTCTGCTCCTCTGTCGGCGCTATCTGGCGAAACGCCCTGTTCCATTTCTCTCTCATATGTGTCCCTCCATTCCAAAAACACGTTATCCTGTTTTTCACTGAAACTCTCTTTTTTTATGCTCCCTCCGAAAAGAAAGCTTCGCCATTGCCGTCTGCCTCTACAAAAACTGTTTTCGCTTCTGCTGTCCGCCGCTACAAAAGCTGCTTTAACTTTTTCCTTGCCGCGGCAAGCCTGCTCTGTATTGTGCTTTCTTTTCTGTGCAAAATTCCAGACATTTCCCTGATGGAATATCCCTCATAATAATAGAGGTACACCGCCTCCCGATATTTTGCCGGCAGCTCCATAACAGCAGAAAGCAACTCCCTCTCCCCGGTTTTCTCTGTATCTGCATATTCCCCGATCACATCTTCCATGGCAATCCGTTTCTTATGCCACGGGCTGCGCAAAATATCTCTGCAGTGATTCCTGCTCACCGTGATCAGCCATGCCTTTTCATGGTTCAGATCCTGAAATGTCTTTTTCCTCTCCCAGAGTTTTAAAAAAACTCCCTGTGCAGCATCTTCTGCGTCTGCCCTGTTTCGCAAAAGCAGATAGCAGATACGGTATACCATCTCAATCTGCCGTTCATATATCTGTCTGAATTTTTCCTCATCCTGTAACTCTGACATCATCTTCCCTCATTTCCGGAGCGCGCGCTTCTCCTGAATTAATATCTCCCACTAATCTAATAACGAACCAGCGGCGGAAAATATCCTTTTTTTTGCGAAAATAATCACTATTTGCTTCCATCCATCAAAATGTACCGTCTGAAACAGTCAAATGTACCGGACGGAAAGCCGCACTGGCGTACCTGCCCATTTCTGCCGGCCGCAACTGCGCTCTATGATATGGCGCAACTGCGCTCTAGAATTTCTTGCACTTACAGGATAAACAATTTATAATAAAAAAGGCAAGCTTTTCACTTGCTCTGATAAAAATTTTAAAAAAGGACGGATCACTTATGAAATTTCAGGCAACCGAAAAATATGTAAAACTTTCCGGCAGAACCCTGTACCGGAACGAGGTGCGTTTTTTAGGCTACAGCGCCTCTTCGCTTTCTTTCCGCTTCGTGGGAAAACGTGCATTGGCGCATATCATCTCAGATACAAAACAATATGCCGACTACGAAAAAGCCTGGGCTGCCGTTTATGTCAACGGCTCCCATGAACCATATAAACGGTTTGAGATCACGGAACAAGAAGGCGATTATCTGTTATATGAGAGCGACGCCGAAGCGGAAGTCTGCATCACCCTGATGAAATATTCCGAACCGGAGTATGCCCCTCTGGGCGTGGCGTGGATTGAAACGGACAGCAAATCCATCCTGCCGCCGCCACCGGCAAAAAAACGGCGGCTTCAGATCATCGGAGATTCCATCACCTGTGGCTATGGAGTGGAGGGCAGCCTGGAAGAAACCGTGCACCGCACCTGTACAGAAAACCCACAAAAATCTTACTCGGTACTGACAGCTGATGCACTGGACGCAGAGCTGGAAATCGTCGCCTGGAATGGCAAGGGCGTTATTACGCAATATATTGGCGATGAAGAAAATCAGGTACAGGACGAATGGCTGATTCCCATGCTTTATGAATATACAGACGCCGGTTTAGAGCGGGATTATTTCCACAATGCCAAAAAGGATTGGGAACGCTGGGAACATGATACCTTCCAGCCGAATCTGATCATTGTCAATCTGGGAACAAATGACGCCAGCTATACCCGCGGGATTCCGGAACGGAACGAAGAATTTCAAAAAGCATATACCGCTTTTCTGGCACATATCCATGACCTGCACCCAAACGCAGCAATTTTATGTATGCTGGGCACAATGGATCAGCGGCTCTGCTCTACAGTGGACGCCGCGGCAGCCGATTTCCGTGAAAAAGCACCGGACGCCCGCGTGGAGTTCCTGTCTCTCCCGCCACAGGAAGAGGCAGACGGACTCGGAACATTCTGGCATCCGACTGCCGCTACCCAGCGCAAAACGGCAGATATCGTCGCCGCAAAGGCCAAAAAACTTATGAACTGGTAAAAACCTGGACTGACGCCAACAAAAAAGCAAGATAATAAAAAACCGGCTGACGCCAACAAAAAAGCAAGATAATAAAAAACCGGCTGATGTCAACAAAAAAGCAGACTAATAAAAAAAAACGGGCTGACGCCAGCAAAAAAAGCAGACTAATAGAAAAACCAGGCTGACGCCAGCAAAAAATTAAGATAATAAAAAACCGGCTGATGTCAACAAAAAAGCAGACTAATAAAAAAAACGGGCTGACGTCAGCAAAAAAGCAGACTAATAAAAAAACCGGATAAACCGGCAGCACAACAGGAGGTTTCCATGCGAAAAGAGACAAAAACAAATGCCATGCGCATCTTAGACAGGAACAAAATCTCTTATACTTTAAACACCTATTCGTGTGATAATTTTATTGACGGAATACAGATTGCCGACCAGCTTGGACAAGATTATAACATGACGTTTAAGACGCTTGTCACCTGTGGGAAAACCGGCAATTACTACGTGTTTGCCATTCCAATCCACCTGGAATTAGATTTAAAAAAAGCGGCGAAAGCCGTTGGCGAGAAAAACATTGAAATGCTTCACGTAAAGGATATTAACAAAGTGACCGGTTATATCCGCGGCGGCTGCACCCCGATTGGCATGAAAAAACAATATCCGACTGTCGTGCATGAAAGCGCAGCTTCGCTAAAAGAAATCATTATCAGCGGAGGACGGCTTGGAACACAGATTTTTCTGGCGCCGGAAGACTTGATCAAAGTCACCGGCGGTAAATTTGCCGATATTGTAAAAAAAGACAATATCAGCAAATAGCGCCAGCATACCCCGGCGCCTTCCGCAATTTCCTGCATATGCAAAACAGGAGAAAACTGTGATTTTGGTCTGTGACAATCGGCGCCTTCCGCAATTCCCTGCATATGCAAAACAGGGGAAAACTGTGATTTTGGTTTGTGACAATCGGCGCCTTCCGCAATTCCCTGCATATGCAAAACAGGGGAAAACTGTGATTTTGGTTTGTGACAATCGGCACTTTCCGCAATTCCCTGCATATGCAAAACAGGGCAGCGTGCTAAAACGCTGCCCTGAAAAAGTGATAGAACCTTTCAACTCAGTCTGTCGTATATGGCATGATTGCTACGTGCCTTGCACGCTTAATAGCTACTGTCAGCGCGCGCTGATGTTTTGCACAGTTTCCTGTGATCCTTCTCGGAAGAATCTTCCCCCGCTCAGACACGTATCTTTTTAATTTGTTTACATCTTTATAGTCGATGTAATCATTCTCTTTATCTGCACAAAATACACATACTTTTTTTCTTCTGCGCACTGGTCTTCTTCTTGCAGAAGCGCCATCTTTGTCGTTTTTATTGTACGCCATTGTGGAATCCTCCTTCAATAATTAATACTGCTTTGAGACAGCCTGCCTGTCGGCCGGCCGCCGCCCGTTTTTCCCAAAGAACCTGTTAATTCTTAAATGGTAATTCTTCATCGATGACATCCGGAATATTCATAAACCCATCGCCCGCCGGTTCTGTCGGTTCCGGCCGAGACGGAGCCGCCTGCTGATATCCGCCGCCGCCATTGTTTGCGGCTGCCGCTTTGCTCTCAGCAAATTCCTGCTCTTCTACGATAACCTCCGTCGTGTAAACACGCTGTCCTTCTCTGTTTGTGTAACTTCCGGTCTGGATCCGGCCGGTAATCGCAATCTTTGTACCCTGATGAAGATAGTTCTCCGCAAATTCCGCTCCCCTGCCAAATACAACGCAGTTGATGAAATCTGCCGTCTGCTCATCGCCCTGGCGCTTAAATCTGCGGTCAACCGCAAGCGTATACCTTGCGATCGCCGTCTGGTTTTCTCCGGAAGAATAACGCATCTCCGGATCCCTTGTCAAACGCCCCATCAAAATCACCTTATTCATCTAGGAAACACCTTCCTTTCTAGGCTTCCTGTCTAATGCATAAGAAGCGGATAACATTGTCCATAATACGGACAACCTGCTCCAGCTCGCCCGGAACATTTGCTTCCGCATCGAATTTAACGAAATAGTAATAACCTTCCCTCATATGCTGAATTTCGTAAGCAAGTTTTTTCTTGCCCCACTCTTCAACTTCGGTAACAGTGCCGCCGAATCTGGCAATATAATCTTTTGCCTTGTCAACAGTCGCTACTCTTACGTCTTCTTCGATCTTAGCATCGACAACTAACGCTAATTCATATTTGTTCATAGTTGCCTGTACCTCCTTTTGGTCTCTGGTCCTTTTCATGGCTCCGTCCCACGTGATAAAATGAAACGACGCATTTCAATGCGCTTTGCCCTGGCAGAAAAGAACAAGGAAAATTTAACGTATCACAATGAAACATGATAACATATCTGGAAATGTTATGCAAGGATTTTTTTCGGCGAACATTTTCTTGAGCGAACCAATCCAATTTTTTTCGCGAACATTTTTTCGGCAAAGATTTTTTCGGCGAACCAATACTCTTTTATTTTTGATCGACTGACAATCCATTTCCTTCCACTTCAGCAAATGGATTCCTTCAAAATAAATCCCTCTGTTATTCAAACTCTTCCAGGCATCCGCACTCCTCAAATGAGAAATAAAAAGTCGTCCCTTTTCCCTCTTCGCTGTCTACTTCGATTTCCCCTCCGTGGCGCAGCGCGATCTGGCTGGCTATCATCAATCCCAGCCCGGTTCCCTTTTTATCCTGGCGCATTTTTGAGGTATAAAATTTTTCAAAGATAAATGGGATTTCTTCTGGGGAAATTCCGAT
>CANQCD010000165.1 GCA_947589455.1 uncultured Lachnospiraceae bacterium
TTTTTTGTTTTAGGACAGGAGACAAAGGCTAAAAACAATCATTTTAATGAGAAAAACGATACAGCGAAATTAATTCAGAAGAGCTATAAGTCGACAATTCCCCCGGAATATGCTATACTATTAATGACACAGGTCAAAACTTTTAAATTTTGAGATGGAGGATATTATGTATCAGACAACAACGATCCTGACACTTTTGCTGGCTGCCGGCATGGCGGCAACTATGTTATTGCGCGTATGTCTCTCATAAATGGCTGTGCCAGACTGCAGCAGTGAATAACAAGCTTGTAATGGCAAACATCCCGTCCCAAACCCGGAAGGGTTTTAAGGACGGGATGTTTGGATAAAAGACCGCTTTCTGCAGGACGCCTCTTTCCTTATCATGCGCCCTGTCCCATTCTGCTATTTCCCTTTCACGGCAAAATATTTGCGGTATGCATACAGAAACAGCAAGAATGCCGTAATCGTTGACATATAATCGGCAAACGGCTGTGCCATCGCAAGCATCCGCGGCGTGTCAAACACCGCATTAAAAGCAAACAAAACCGGGATATAAAACAGTCCCTGTCTGCTGACTGATAAAACCAGCGACGGCAGCGCCGCCCCCATCGCCTGAATCGTATTGATCATAACAAACAAAATCCCAAGTACCGGACCGGATAAAATATATACTCTGGCAAACTGCATACCGAGCGAATAAGCGTCTTTCTCCGTCAAGAACGCGCTTACCATCGGTCCTGCGCCAAAGTAGCAGACCGCAGTCATAACGGCGCTGAGCAGGATAGCGAAGCAGACAGAGAAACGCAGTACAGACAGGAATCGCTTCCTGTTGCCCGCGCCAAAGCAGTATCCCAAAAGCGGCTGGATGCCGGTACCCACTCCGATCAAGAGCATAACGGCAATCATATTTACTTTCATGGCAACCCCCAGCCCGGCCACCGCCATATCCCCATGCTGTTTCATCAGGTTATTGACCAGAATGTTTGACGTGCTAAGCAAAATACTGTTTAACGACGCCGGAATGCCAATCGCAAAAATTCCCATCGCAATTCCGTCTCCCGCTTTATATTCCCGAATCCCGATTGAGAGAAGAGAGTTTTTGCGCAAAAAATGAAAAATATAAAAAAACGCGCTGCTGATATTGCCAAGCACAGTTGCCACGGCCGCCCCCGCCACATTCCATCCAAATCCAAGGATCATCACCGGATCTAAAATAATATTGACCAGATTTCCCAGAATCATGCCAAACATCGCCGTACTGGCATGACCCTCGGCGCGGATAATATTGCTAAACGCATTGCTGATGATCAAAAACGGCACGCCAACTGCAATAATATTCAGGTACTGCTTTACATAATCTGCCGTCGCCGGACTGGAACCGACAATATCGGCAATCCAGTCATTGCCAATCCAGATCACCAGCATCCCCGCCACACCGACTGCAAGACTTGTCCAAAAGCAGAACGATGAGGCGTTCCGCGCCTCCGCCTCGCGCTTCTGTCCCAGCCTCCTCGAGATCAGAGAAGTGCCGCCGATCCCAAAAAGCATCCCTATCGCCATAAACAAAAGAAACGCCGGCGTCCCCAATGAGATAGCCGCCACCATATAATCGTTTTTTGTCTGTCCGATAAAAAAAGTATCCGCCAAATTATACACCAAAACCATTATCATGCTGATGATAGATGGGATAATATTTACAAACACCGCCTTTGGGATCGGGGCGTCCCGGAATATTTCAACTGACTTATCCTGCATAGAAAATCACTCCTCCTGTATTTCTCCTTCACTGATCCAAAGCTTCACATAGCTCTTCCGCTTCGCCATCGCTCCTACGGTCGGCGACTGACGTATTACGGTGCCAAATGCAGCGGTAGTATGTGTGGTATACGCTGCAATTTTATACTTTAATTTTGCCTTATGGATCTTCTTTATCGCCCTTTCTTTTATCATACCAGATACATCCGGAACCATAACTTTCTGCGAACCCTTGCTCACGATCAGGGTGATCTCTGAAATTTCCCCCTTCTGATACTCCGTCCCCGCCGCAGTGTTCTGCCGGATCACATAACCTTTTCGCGTTGAATCACTGTACTTTTTTTTGACTGATATTTTCAAGGCGGCATCGCCGTTTTTAAGTTCCCTGACCGCCTCTTTCAGCTGCAGTCCGGCCACGTTCGATATCACCAGTTTCGGGGATTCTGTCTTCTGCGCCTTCGGTGTTTCCTGCGCCCGATCCGGCAGACTGCGCCGGGTCTGCCCAAAGAGAAAGAGCCCGCCGGCAAATACCAGTAATACTACCACGGCAGCCGCAACGCCGTTTAACTTGAATTTCCGCCTGTGTTTTCCCATACCATACAAGGCGCGGTAAAGTTCTTTCATGCTTTGAAAGCGCTTTTCCCTTGCTATTGCCATTCCTTTTTTGATACTTCGTACCCGTTCTTTTGATACAGAGGCGCCGGCCTGCGCAAATGGCGCAAGGCGCATCCCCTCTTCTCTCTCTCTGGCGTCTACCGGAGTTTCTCCTGTAATCGCATAATATAAGACTGCACAAATGCCATAAATATCCGTATACGCCCCCTGCAGACCCTGATACTGCTCCGCCGGAGCGAAACCATCCCGGAGGCACTCTTTCCATTTACCCTGCACATGGACTTCTGACAGGCGCACTCCGCCAAAATCCGTCAACACCAGTTTGCCGCTTTCTGTCAGAATAATATGCTCCGGACAGATATCTAAATGCACAATCCCTCCGCGGTGAAGCCTGTCCAGCGAATGAACCAGAGGCTTTATCATGCGCAAAGCCTTGTCCGCTTTTATCGGACCGTGTCTTTGGATATGCTCCTTTAAAGTCTCGCCTTTTATGTAATCCATCACCAGATACGCTGTGTTATTTTCCTGAAAAAAATCCCGGTTGACAATAATCCCCGGCAAATTATAAAAACGGGTGAGCAGTCTGGCTTCCCGAACAAATTCCTTAAACCCTTTCTGATAGGACTGCCTCTCTCCGTCAGACGGAACAACCTTATTTCCCTGCTTTCCTCCGGTATCCCGACCGGCAAACAGGCCTGGAAAATATTCTTTCAGGACAACAGTCTCCTGCTTCATATTATCCCATGCTAAATAGAGGATTTCCACCGGCGATTGTTTTATCATCTTTCCTAAAAGATATCTGCCATGTAAAATTGTTCCCAGTTGTAAAATCTCAGCCGCCGGTTGATATTTTGATTCATCAAACTGACATTTTGGACACAAACTTTCTCCTTCGTATAACTCCATACATCCAAAACACCGTTTCTTCTTACTCATCTGCTACCCCATTCCTGTGCTGTTTTTTTGCATTACTCATTATAACAAGAGCGCTTTTATTTGTAAACCTTTGCGATAACAGGTTGAAAAATCACGCTGATGCGCTTATTTTTCTCCCTATTGCTCCTGCAATTGTGTATCGACATCTTCTCGACAAACCGCAAGGGCGAATCTATTTGAACTTTTTGCTCCTGCAATCATGTACCGCCATCTTCGCGACAAGATAAGATGCAAGGGCGAATTTATTTGAACTTTTTGCTCCTGCAATCATGTACCGCCATCTTCTCGACAAGATGCAAGGGCGAATTTGTTTGAACTTTTTGCTCCTGTGCGCCATGCCCGCTGCAAAATCAGCCGACAAAGTCGTCCCGTCATCCCCGCATACAAAAGGAGATACGCCATAAGTACGCTGGCGTATCCCCTTACTATAATTTCTATGAACCTAAAGATAAATTATTTTACCTTTACAGTAGTAACTGCTTTCTTCTTGCCAACCTTAACGGTAATCTTAGAAGTACCCTTCTTAAGACCTTTTACATTAACAGTCAATGTAGCTTTCTTTGCAGAACTCTTCACTACCTTTACGACTTTCTTCTTAGAAGACTTCACTGTAACTTTGTCAGTCGGATTTGTCTTCTTGTTGGCATTGGTAAGCTTGAATTTCAGAGTCTTAGTCTTCTTTGCCTTAACACTGACAGACTTCTTAGCAGCTTTTACCTTCTTTGTCGGGTTCTTGATCACAACAGTTACAACTTTCTTTTTCTTACCAGACTTAATAGTAATCTTTGCTGATTTACCCTTTGTAGCTGTCTTCGGAGCCGTAACCCTAACTTTAGACTGTGACGGTTTACCTACCTTAACAAGCTTCTTGTTAGAAGTCGTTACTTTTACCTTCTGCGCCTTTTCTGCGCCTTTTGCCTTTGTCACTTTGTACTTAATAGTTGCTGATTTGCCAGCTGCAAGGTAAATCTTCTTTGCGCTCTTAAGCTTCAAACTTTGAGTTGTTGCTGAAGAAGCTGATGTCGTACCGCCGCTTGTTGTAGATGCTGCATCAGTAGTCGTCGTTGCTGTCTTCACTGTTGTTGCTGCTGGCTGTACAGCCTTCTGTGCTGCTGCATCAACTGTCCCTGCTGATGTAAGAACTAAAGTTGCTGCAAGTGCCATTGAAATAATGCTCTTAATCTGTTTCTTCATTTTTGGTTTCCCCCTTTTAAAATAAGCGTAAGTCGTTGCGTTGACTTACTCGTGTTGAATAAAGCAATTTTTATTATACACACTATTTATTAGATTTCAAGTGGGATTTGACAAGTTTGTGCAGAATACTTGAATAATACTTCTTAAACCACGTCATTTTTGTGCATTATGATACATTTTTTTCTATTTATTACCAATTTAGCTATTTTTTTGGAATATTTTAACATGTTATTTGCCACATTTATGACATGTTTTAACCTGATTTTTGCCACTTTTCCCTTTGCGGCGTACTTAATGTTTGCTCAACAAATCGCTAAATCTTTGCAGGACTTGTTTTGCATATATTTTACAGTGCAATGCACTAG
>CANQCD010000166.1 GCA_947589455.1 uncultured Lachnospiraceae bacterium
GGAGACTGCGTCGTTTCTGATGATCTCCTGTATCTGCCGATCTGGAAGGGTCTTGGTGATCCCATCGCTGCACAGCAGGACGATATCGCCGTACTGCATCTCAAACGGTGTCTGGCTCACATCCATCAGGGAGATGTTTCCAATCCCCAAAAAACTGATCAAAGCTTCTTTTTGCTTTTTGGCCTGCGCTTCCTGTAGGGTCATCTGGCCGCTGTCTACCATTTCCTGCAGCCGCAGCAGATAATTGTGATCCCTTGTCACCTGCAGCATCTCATTGCCGCGCAGGATGTAAATCCTGCTGTCCCCGACAGACGCCCAGTATAGCTGATTGTCCTCGGCGATCACTGCTACCATTGTGGTGCCGGAGCCTTTGCCGTCTTCCTTGGGAAAACTGTGGATGATCTTGTCGATCGCCCGAATCCCTGTTGTGAAAAACATCGGGATGTTGACGTTGCTTTCTTTTCTGACTTTTTCAAACGCCTGCGCGAGCATCTCGATCGCCGTTGCGCTCGCAAGCCCGCCGTCTGTCATGCCTCCCATCCCATCGCAGACGGCCGCCATCACCCTTGTCTTCCTGTTTGCCGCCAGTTTGCCGCCCGGCGTGACGTATACGGCGTCCTGCTGGTATTTTCTGTTCCCAGTCGCCGTATATGCCAGCGTAATGATCTCCGGGACTTTTCTCTCTACCTCTGGTTTTCTGCCCGCCTTCTCTCCCCACGCAGCATCTGCATTCCTTTTCTTGCCAAACATCTCTACTTCACCTCCAAAAAAAACTGATTTTCCCTCGCCACCAGATAAAAGCTTTCTCCGGGGCGCAGAGCGGCGGAGCTGCCTTTTCCGATCAGCCCATGTTCTGTGTACGTGCCGTTGACGGAGCAGTCTGTCACGATAAACCGGCCGCTCGCTCTGTCATAGCGCACTTCGCAGTGGATCCGGCTGAACCGGCTCCCCTCTACTGTGATATCGCATTCTTTTCCGGAACGCCCGATCCGTATGCTCCTGCCAGAATCAAATTTCCATTTCCGTATCTGGTTGTTCATCTTCATGAGCACGTGCGGCGTCCCCTCTCTCATGCCGGACGCTTTTTCTGCCCGCTCCAGCATGTCTATCAACTGTTTTATGCTCTTTATCCTTTTGGTATAATCAATCTCCATCGCCTGCAGGATGACGCGGCTTACCTCCGGCGATATCTGCGGTGAAATCTGATGCAGCGGCTTGATCTTGCTGCCCGCGCAGCGGTCTACCGCCGCCAGCGGTTTTTTGCCGGATACTATGTAGTAGTAAGTCGCAGCCAGCGCGTAAACGTCTGTCCACGGTCCCTGCTTGCCTGTCCTGGAATATTGCTCCAACGGCGCAAAACCGGGCTTGATCACAACTGACATGTCGGTTGTCTCGTCCAGGACAAACTGCCTGGTCGCGCCAAAGTCGATCAGCTTGACCGCCCCGTTGTCTAACAGCATGATATTGTCCGGGCTGACGTCTCTGTGCAGCAGTCCGTGCTGGTGTACATACGCCAGGGACGCGGCAATTTTCCGGATGATCTCGTCTGCCTTCCATACTGGAAACGCTTTCTGCTCAATCGCCATATACTCCGCTAGAGTCCGCCCCCTGACGTACTCCATGACAAGATATGCCGTGTTGTTTTCCAGAAAAAAATCTTTTATGTCAACAATCGTCTCATCCTGATGAAGCCCCCTCAAAATCTTTGCTTCGTTGATGTAGACTTCCAGCCCATGGCGGTAACACCGATCCACCTTCCACCCTCTTGAAATGATCCGAAGCCCGTCTTCACAGCGAACCGCCCACTCCCTCGGAAAGTATTCTTTGACGGCGCACATTCCCTCAGCCCTTGTATAACGCGTATCCCATGCCAGATAGGTAATGCCAAAGCCCCCCGCTCCTAATATCTTTTCCAGGACATAAGTCTGGTTCAGAACGAGCCCCATAGGTAAAGGAAGACTGCTGCGCTGTTCTGTCACTACTGCTGCTCACCCCCATCGCTGACTGTATGGAACACAAACTTTTCCCTCCCGGCGGTAATGACGTCTCCGTCCAGGAGCATACGCCTTCCTGTGATCTTTACGCCGTTGACGAAAGTTGCGTTTGTCGTCTCTAAATCTTCTATATAGCAAGCCACTTTTGTTACCTCAATGGCAAAATGCTGTCTCGATAACCTGTCGTCGTCAAAATAAATATTGCAGATGTCGGAACGTCCTACGAAAATACTTCCCTCAACATTCCACTCAACGTCTTTTACTGTGCCGGCGCGGTCGGTGATCGTCAGCCGGATTCTCCTGGTGTCCGCCTGTACCAGCGTTTCTGGGTTTACCTCGGCGGCTTGTATCGCTTTTTTCCTGATGAGGATGATCGCAGTCCCCCCGATCAGCGCCACTAAAAGGATCAGCCCGATCCACCAGTATGACTGTATCGCCCTCTTTGCTATTTCCCTGCCCGCGCTTAGGCCTTTGATGGAAAAAGCGTATTCTTTTTTGATCTTATTTTTTTCATGCGTATCGTCGGTTATGTTACTGCATTGCAGCGTATAGTCGCCGGTAAACAGCTCTTCTTCAAAAATCAGCTCGTATGTTCCGTCTACCTGGTTTACATTGACTTTTTCGACTTTCCAGTCTCTTCCATCTGCATCTTTTACGATGTAATTTTCTTTTTTGTCCGCCCCCAGGATTTTTTTGGTCTTGTCGTCCTGAATGGTAAATTGGATCGCGTCTTCTCCTGTCTTTTTGATGTTTTTGATCTCTGGCGGGACGTTGTCTTTTTCCCTGTCGTTGTAGGAAAACATCCCGTTGCTAAGCTTGGTCTCTTCTCCATCGCAAAGCACGCGGAGACTCGCTTCCATCGTTGTGCGGTTGCTGTGGCTGCTCTCTTCTAAGGTGACGACCCATGTCTTCTGATATAGGATCTCCCTGATCGAGGCAAAGCCTTTTTTTACATCCCATGCGGAACCGCAGTCTTCATAGTACCCGCGGCTTACTCTCTCGTTAAGGATGTTCTTTCTGGTATTGCGTATCTTCTCGCTGTTTGGACTGCTGCTCACATTTTCCAGTAACAGTCCGTAGATCGGCGCTTTTGACTGCCTCACAGCCGGGTTTACCTGATAGCTCCTGTTGTTTTTCCCCTGGCTGTCGTCCTCTCCGTCTGTGATCAGGATGATGACGGTTCTGATCTTGCTGTTGTCTATTGTCTCAATGACCTGCCCCAGCGATCGGTAGAGGACTGTCTTATATTTTGACCGGCTGATCCCCTGGATTGCCTGAATCTGTTTGGCTTTCTCTGCTTCCTCTGCAGCTTTTTCTGCTTTTCCCGCAGTTTTTCCCGCGGCTTTTCCCGCAGTTTTTCCCGTGGCTTTTCCCGCAGTTTTTCCCGTGGCTTTTCCCGCAGTTTTTCCTGTGGCTTTTCCCGCAGTTTTTCCTGTGGCTTTTCCCGCAGTTTTTCCTGTGACTTTCACAACGCACTTTTTTTCTCCCCGCGCTCTGTCGGAGCCAACGGTGTATAGTAACATCTGATCTTTTTCGCCCATCTGCCTGCGCAGCCGGACTAACTCGGCCTTTGCCTGCGCAAACTGGCTGGCGGAGACGGACAGGGAATTGTCTAACAATATCACGTAGCGAATCCCCTCTCCTGTCTTTGCAAATTTCCTGACAGATTTCTTCTTCATCTCTAGTTCTTCTTTCAGATCTGATCCGGAAAGCTGGGCGCTGATCTCGTTTTTTCCGTTGACTTTTTTCCCATTCATATATGCCTTGACTGTCGGCGCTTTTCCCTGCGCCTGTTCAAGGTTGTAGGCCTTTGTCATGTCTGCCGCGCTGACGTCTGCCGCGCTGAATGTAGTCAGCATTCCCGCCGCCAGCAAGATCAGCGCCGCCTTTTTCACTGTTCCCATACTCGTCCCTCCTGACAAAATGGAATAAATAGTAGTATTGTCTCCCCAATCTGAATCTCATCCCCTGCACAAAGCTTCTGTGCGCTTTCTACCAGTTTCTGATTGTGGTAAACGGTATTCGCGTTTTCTGCAATGACATAAAATTCATTTCCCTTTGGATCGTATGTGACGGAAGCGTGCCTGTCCCTGGAAATCGTCTTGTCGTCTGTCAAAATGACGTCCATTGACGTGCTCCGCCCCAGAAAGTTTTTGCCTGCATGAAGCCGGTAATCCTTTCCTTTCTCTGTCCCGTTCATGCATACCAGCCACCCTGTCACCGGCGAGAGACGCGCCATGCCAAAAAAGCCGAACGAAACTGTTTTGTCGCTTTCTGCTTCCCCGCCCTGCCCCTGGCCTTTTGCTGTGCCTCCGCCGACGATCATCTGGCCAAGCTGTTCGCCCAGAGATATGTCTGCCTCTGCTATGGATACTGTCTTGTCGTCCTCTTCCAGCCTGTCAATCGTCAGGCTGAGCTGCTCGCTCTTCCGCTTGCAATGCGGACAGCTTTTGAACATTTTCGGATCGTACCAGTGTCCGTTTTTACATTTTACCGCCATACCGTGTCCCTCTTTCTTTATCGCAGACGCCCGCGGAAGCGAGCGTGCCGCGTCGCTATCGTATGAATACTGCTATCGCTGAATAATTATCCATATTAGTTCCCCGCCCGTTGGCAAGGACGATCTGTTCCATTTCTTTCAGCCAGTCATTTGGAGTGGAAGCTTTCTTCAGCGTCTTGCACATTTCCTTTTCTTCAATCAGTTCCCAAAAACCATCGCTGCACAGTAAAAAGCTTGTCCGCTCCCCCAACCTGATGTGTTCTGTCTTTTGGTATTTTGGCGTGTCCCACGGTACGCCCATAACACGCAGCAG
>CANQCD010000167.1 GCA_947589455.1 uncultured Lachnospiraceae bacterium
TTGTCTATATCCTGATTATTGTGCTTTGCATCACGGTAGTGCCGAAATATATCATCCAGCGCACGGAAGTAGACGGCAAGTCAATGATGTCTACGCTGCACGATGGAGAAAATCTTCTGGTGGAGAAAGTGACGTATCATTTCAGGGATCCGGAGCGGTTTGATATCATTACATTTTATCCGCGCGGCGATAAAAGCAAGTATTATATCAAGAGGATCATTGGGCTTCCGGGAGAAAATGTGCGCATTGATGGAAATACGATCTATATTGACGGAAAGGTGCTAAAGGAAGATTTCGGAAGAGAGCCGATGGAGATCGATCCGGGGAAAGCCGGTACGCAAAAAGGGGTCACTCTGGGGGACGATGAGTATTATGTCCTGGGAGATAACAGAAACGAGAGCAGCGACAGCAGGGATGATGATGAGAATAATCCGGCGCATGTCGGGCTGGTAAAGAGAAGCTATATTGACGGTCATGCAATATTGCGGATATTTCCAGGATTTGGAACGCTTCGCGAAACGATAGGAAAAGAAAAATAAAGAACTACAGGAGAAAATAGCAGACTGAGGGGAATCTATCAGACTGGCTGGTTTTGTGTCTGTGTACTGTCTGACACAGAACCCGGATGCGCAAGGTAGGCAGTACAGGAAAGAGGAGTGCTATGGAAGGATTAACAAACTTAATGGAAGAAACCGTATTGGATAAGATTTCACAGCTTTGGCCGCAGACGAAATTTTGCCAGTGTGATGAATGTCGTATTGATGTGGCGGCGTATGCTTTAAACCGTCTGCCGCCGAGATATGTCCATTCTCTGACGGGAGTTATGTTACATAAGTTTGACGCCAATACGACGCAGACAGATGCAGAGATCACTGCGACGGTATATCAGGCGATGGAGATTATCGGATCAGATCCGCATAAGAACAGCAAAAAGTCCGACGATCAGTAATCCTGGTCTTTGCAGTGTACGGTTTTGGATTATCTGCGATGGCTCATGGCAAAAAAAATTAAAAAAGGGGCTTGCTTTTTTTCAGGATTTAGTGTATTATATTTTTTGTCAGTGCGTGAGCGCAGGAATAATGGTCTGTTGGTCAAGCGGCTAAGACGTCGCCCTCTCACGGCGAAAACAGGGGTTCGATTCCCCTACAGACTGCTGCTGTTATTTTTATAACAGCCCAACCCTTTAAAAACTAGTAATCCTTTATGGATTACTGGTTTTTTTCTTCTATCCGGACAAATTGAAAAGAAAGGTATTTAAAATGTCTGAAAAAATTTCAGTGGGAAGGACAGGATTACAACTGATTGCCATATTTGCCATGCTCTGCGACCACATTGCCTGTGTCTTGGTAGACAGGTCGGCGTATGGGGCGCTCTATCAGGGAATGCGCGTTGTGGGGAGGATTTCTTTTCCTTTGTTTGCTTTTTTGCTGTCGGAGGGCTTTCTACATACTGGCAATTTAAAAAGATATCTGGCAAGAGTTTTTCTGTTTGCCTGCATTTCAGAAATTCCATTTGATCTTGCTTTTCACGGAACATTTTTTTATGCGGGGAGCCAGAACGTGTTGTTTACGTTTTGTGCGGCGCTGCTTGTGCTGGCGGGGGTTCGCCGCTTTTGGGAGAACCTGCTTGTGCAGGCCGGGATCGTGATCGCGGGATGTCTGGTATGTACATTTCTCCAGACAGATTACGGTGCGTTCGGGATTGTGGCAATCGTTTTATTTTATTATCTGCGCACATGGCAGAAGGGAGTTTGGGTTATGGTGTTTTATCTGCTTGCCGCCTCTGAGGGGATAGAGTGTTATGCGGTACTGGCAGTTCCGTTTCTGGCTGTTTATCGCGGAGAAAAAGTGACGGCAAAGCTGCCGGCATATTTCTGTTATATATTTTATCCGCTGCACCTGTTTGTGTTGTATGGGATTCGATGCCTGTTAGCTTAGGGCGTTAAGAGATTCCGGGGCGGTCTTACAGTCTGGAAGGGAGAGAGAGACTGGACGGAAGAAAAGATGCGGCAGGGACATCAGACGCCGAGAAGGGATGGATAAAAGAGAGGGCGGGGACAGGGAGAGGATCGAGAGAGAAAAAGGACAGGAGGGCATGTCTGTAAGACATGGAATGAATTGCGATGAATACAGTGATCTTTGATTTAGATGGGACTCTTTTAAATACATTGGAGGATCTGATGGACAGCGTCAATGCGATCATGGAGCAGTTTGGATGGAAGCGCCATACCCTTGAGGAAATCCGTTCATTTGTCGGGAACGGCATTCGCCTGCTGATGGAACGTTCTGTGCCGCAGGGAGCGGAAAATCCCCGGTTTGAGGAGGCGTTTGAAGCGTTTCTGGCATATTACACAGAGCATTGCCAGATCAAGACAAAGCCTTATGACGGCATTTTAAAGCTGTTAGGCGAGCTGTCCGGCGAGGGGTTCCGGCTGGCCATTGTCTCAAATAAAAACAATGCGGCGGTGCAGGAGTTAAAAGAATCCTGGTTTGCCGGATATATATCTGCCGCAGTCGGGGACAGGGAGGGGATTCGGAGAAAACCGGCGCCGGATGCAGTGTTCCAGGTGTTAAAGGAGCTGGGGAGCAAGCCGGACGAGGCAGTTTATGTCGGAGATTCCGAGGTGGATTATGAGACGGCAAAAAACAGCGGGCTGCCCTGCATCCTGGTGAGCTGGGGGTTCCGGGACAGGGAGGATTTAGAGCGCCTTCCCGGCGCGGCGGTAGCTGACAGCTGCCAGCAGTTAAAAGAGCTGATTGTCAGGGCGGCGGAAAAGAAATCGCAAAAAAATACTTGACGGCGCATATAGGCGCGTCTATCGTGCAATGCAGTCTGGGAAAAATCGCAAAAAACATTTGACAACAGTTCCCGGTGATGGTAATATAATCAAGTGTGCCGCTTAACGAGGCAAATTGAAGTCTGTAAAGCCAGACGCCGTAGTTAGCGAGTAATGATAGATAAGGAGGAAGAACAATGTACGCTATTATTGCAACAGGAGGGAAACAGTACAAGGTAGCAGAGGGAGACGTTATCCGCGTAGAAAAGCTGGATGCTGCTTCTGGTGATACCGTTACTTTTGACCAGGTTGTCGCTGTGAATGACGGTTCTTTAAAGGCTGGCGCTGATGTGGCGAACGCTACAGTCACTGCTACAGTGGAAAAAGAAGGCCGTGCAAAGAAAGTTATCGTATACAGATATAAGAGAAAATCTGGATATCATAAGAAAAATGGTCACAGACAGGCATATACGCAGGTTAAGATTGACAAGATCAACGCTTGATCCGCAGCGCCGGTAAGAGACCGCAGACAGGTGACAGGATGATACAGGTGACATTCTATCGGGAGAAAACGGGAGAATATACCGGTTTTCGCATGGAGGGACATGCAGAGTTTGCTGCTTATGGAAATGATATTGTCTGTGCAGGGGTTTCTGCACTGGTCATCAATACGATCAACTCCATTGAGGCATTTGCCGATGATGCGTGTATCCAGAAGATTCACCAGGAAAAGGATGTAGTGTCCTTTGCCGTTACGTCCCGCCCGGTCAGCAGGGAAGCGGAGCTTTTGCTGCGCTCGCTTGTGATGGGAGTGGAGTCCGTGGCAAAGGAATACGGGAAAAAGTATATCAGAGTAAAGACAAAGAAGAACAAGGAGGGATAGACGATGTTAAATATGAACCTTCAGTTATTTGCTCATAAGAAAGGAATGGGTTCTACCAAGAACGGCAGAGATTCCGAGTCAAAGCGTTTAGGAGCAAAGAGGGCAGACGGCCAGTTTGTACATGCAGGTACGATTCTCTACAGGCAGCGCGGGACAAAGATTCACCCGGGCAACAATGTAAAACGCGGCGGTGACGATACATTATTCGCATTGATTGACGGCGTTGTACGTTTTGAGAGAAAAGGAAGAGATAAAAAGCAGGCTTCCGTATACCCGGTTGAGGCAAAATAATGGCTGCGTAATGCGCGATGTTTTAAGGGGCTGTGTTTGTGACAGTCCCTTTTTATCATAAGAGGGAGACTGTATCTGCAAGAGGAGTGTTTTGCGGAAGCAGGATGCGAATTTATCTGCAAGAGGAGCGCTTTGCAGAGGCAGGTTTTATTTGCATCAAAGGTGCAGGTCTGCCTGTGAGAGAGTGACCAGAGGAAAGAAGGTGAGATGATGTTTGCTGACAGCGCAGAAATCCATATCAGCTCCGGCAAAGGCGGCGACGGCCATGTCAGCTTCCGCAGGGAACTGTATGTTGCGGCGGGAGGTCCTGACGGCGGCGATGGCGGCGACGGCGGAGATCTGATCTTTGAAGTCGATAAAGGGATCAATACCCTGAATGATTTTCGCCATATCAGGAAATACTGCGCCGGGGACGGAAAGCCGGGCGGCAAGAGGCGGTGTCACGGCGCCAATGGCGAGGATTTAGTCGTCAAGGTTCCGGAAGGGACTGTAGTGCGGGAAAAAGAGACTGGCAAAGTGATCGTTGACATGTCCCACGGCTGTACCAGGGAAGTCCTGTTAAAGGGCGGCAGGGGCGGCAAGGGCAATATGAATTTTGCCACGCCGACGATGCAGGTCCCCAAGTATGCCCAGCCGGGAAAACCGGGGAGAGAGCTGGACGTAGTCTTAGAATTAAAGACGATAGCGGACGTAGGGCTGGTTGGTTTTCCCAACGTAGGAAAATCTACATTTTTATCCAGAGTGAGCAACGCCAGGCCGAAGATAGCGAACTATCATTTCACTACGCTGCAGCCGATGCTCGGAGTTGTGGACTTAGAGGATG
>CANQCD010000168.1 GCA_947589455.1 uncultured Lachnospiraceae bacterium
ATGAGATTGCGGATATGCTGGAGGAAGAGCCGGACAACATCCGGTTGATCTGTGAAGTTGCGGCGAAGTATGCGCCGGAATATGATGAAACTTTCGTATTGAAAGAAATGGGGATTTCCTGATTTCTCATTGTGAAAAAATCAGCGAATTGGTGTGATTTTTGAACTTATAATATGCGGGAAGTCAAACATTTACTGCGTTGTTTTTCTGTTGTAAGGACAAATTAAAAAGTATATAATAAAATATAATTTTAGTTATATTTGACAAGTATTAGTAGCATATAATGAAATTCAGATCCCAGATGATGAGAGTAGTGAAAACACGGCGAGGAGTGAGAATATTGAAAAGCAGGCCATTGGCCAGAGGATAAGCAGAATGAATATTTTTTGGGGAGGTGGCGGAAGTGAAGATTGCTGTTTGTGAAGATATCAAAGAAGAGGCCGACTGGCTTTGCCGTATGATCAGATCGTGGGCGGATAAAAATCAAGTCCTGCTGGAGATTGTCGCTTTTCCGGATGCCGCCTCTTTTTATTTTACAGTAGAGGATACTGTGTATGACGCTCTTTTTCTGGACATTAAGATGCCGGGGGAGAATGGGATGGATTTAGCAAAGCGTCTGCGCCGGCGGGCGGATATGATACCGATTGTGTTTGTGACCGGGGAAAAGGAATATGTTTTCGAGGGATATGAAGTAGAGGCGATTCAGTATCTTTTAAAGCCGCTGGATGAAGAAAAGGTATTTCAATGCCTGGATAAAATATACGCAAAAGGGAATGAAAAAGAGCGGTATCTCATTATTCAGACAGAAGAAGGGGTAGTGCGGCTGCCGCAGAAAGAAATCTATATGATCGAATCTTTTGCGCATACGCTGGTGTATACGACAGCCAGGGGAAAGTTTGAGACGAATGTTTCTTTGAAAAAGGTATTCTGCAATTTGAGATCAAGCGGTTTTGTGCAGTGCTACCGCGGCGTTGCCGTCAATCTGCTCTATGTGGAGTCCATAGGAAAGACACAGCTTTTGTTAAGGGATAGCAAGACGGAATTTGTGAGGAAAATTCCGGTGAGCAGGAGAATGTATTCCCAGGTTAATGAGGCGTTTATGGCATTCTATGCGGCGGAAGGAAAGCGATAACGGGCGGCTGTCTGTTATTTTATCAGGCATTTGTCAGAGTTTCATTTGCTTTCTGTACAATAGATTACCGCTTTTCGCCGGTTTTGTAATTGTCTGGCTATTTTGTAGAAGGAAAATTTATAGAAATAAGGAGCGAAATATGGATTTTTGGATGATAGCAGGAATTGTATCAGCAGTGATCCTGTTTGCCGGTGTTGCAGTAGTAAAGGTGATGATCCCCAGGCAGGTGGTAAAGGAGCTGGAGAAATATCAGAATGCCCTGGTTAGCAGGCAATTTGAGGAGATACGAAATTCATATCGTGAGATGCGCGGCTGGCGCCATGATTACAAAAACCATATGCAGGTGTTAAAGATCTATATTGAAAACAGGCAGTGGGAGGATGCCCGGGCATATATTGTCCAGATGAACCAGGATTTAAGTGAAGTAGATCATGTTATCAAGACAGGAAATGTCATGGCGGATGCGATTGTCAACAGCAAGGTTTCCATGGCAAAGGCGCGCAAGATTGATTTGGATGTGACGGCAAAAATACCGGAGACGCTTCCGGTATCGGACGTGGAGTTTTGCGTATTATTTGGCAACCTGATGGATAATGCGATTGAGGCCTGTGACAAGATTGCAGAGGAGAAGGATCGTTTTATCCGCGTCTATATTGGAATGTTTAAGCAGCAATTTTACTTATCTATCACCAACGCGACTAATCAGAAAAAACGGATGAGAAAATATTATTCCCTAAAAGGGGCGGGGCATGGGCTGGGATTGTACCGTATAGATAAGATCATCAAAGAGAGAAGCGGATATCTGAAGAGGACGGACGAGCCGGGAGTTTTTGCGACAGAGATTATGCTGCCTTTCCTATAGCGGCGCTTTGTGTAACGCCGCACATTGAGCCGTTATTTTTTGAACAGTCAGCAAAAGTTTGGGCAAAGTTGTGAACCGGACATGTATTAAAGCACTATTTTTAAAAAGTTCTGAAAAAACCGCTTATGTAGAAAATCATACCGCTTGTGAAAAAATACGCAGGCGGCATGATTTTTTTGTTACAATGACAAGGCAAAATAAATACCAGGTTATGCAAAAACTGCTGGAAAATACAGTAAATCAGATATTGCATAAGCAGATTGGATATGCATTAAGACGGATTGTATTGGCAGCGATAGAGAGGAAGTGGGCTTATTGAAACAGGATATCAGCGTTTGGAGGGGATTTTCAGGATACATCGGATATATCTGGCGAAAGGACAAAAAGCTGTTTTTGTATGGGATTCTTCTGATACCGGCGTTTGCGTTAGCAGATTATCTGACAGTCTATCTCCCTAAGATGGTCGTACTGGCATTCGAGCAGGGCAAATCCATCCCCGGGCTTGCGGCGGGCGTACTGCTCACCGTGGCGCTCCTGCTGCTTTGCAAATTGGTCTGCGTGACCGGAGAGACTAGCTTAAAACACGGAAACAGGAAGATCAACCGCAGGATGATCGATGATTTTACAAAAAAGCTGCTGTATGTGGATTATAAATATCTGGAGGACGCGGATTTTTTATCTGTACGAAATATGGTACATGAAAATCTCTTTGGCGGACAGATTGGCAACGATCAGAAAGCCGACAGGCTCGAAGAGTTTCTCCACGCGCTGTTTCACTGGCTTGCCGCCGTCGGAACGGTCGCCCTCTACGCCGTCTATGTCTCTCTGCTAAACCCCTGGCTTTTGCTTCTCCTGCCCGCCGTTCCCCTTGGGTTGCTCTTTAACACGAGCGTACCGCGAAAGATTGAGCTAAAATGGGCGAAGCGGGGCGGAGACGCCTGGAAAAAGATTGATTATATCACAAAAAAGACAGAGGATTTTTCAATGGCAAAAGATATCCGGATGTATGGGATGGATTCCTGGTTTATGAGCCTGTCAAAAAAATACCGGGACAAACGGCTGTATTTTAAAGGACGGGAAATGAGGGCGAGCGCATATGGCGGGATCGTAAACATGACGGCGAGCGGCGTATATTATATTATTTTTGACTGGTACGTTCTCCAGTCATTCCTGCGGGGCAGTATGAATACGGCGGATATGATCTTTTATCTTCAGATGGGAGTGGCGCTGCTACGGATACTGACCGACCAGATAAACAGCGGCATTGCAGACATCGCGAAGATCAGCCTGGGATTTAACCGCTATAAAAATTTTATGGCGTATGGGGAAAATACCGGCGTTGTAGAAGTTCCGGTAAAATCCGGGATGCCGGAGATTGAGCTGCGTCATGTCAGCTTTTCCTATCCGGGATCGGACAAAAAGATTCTGGATGATTTCAACATGAAAGTAAATCCGGGCGAAAAAATCGCGATCGTCGGCGTAAACGGTGCGGGCAAAACAACTCTGATGAAACTGATTTGCGGACTGTTGCATCCGGACTCAGGCCAGATTCTGTTAAACGGGACGGATATGGAAGAAATGCAGGCAGAGGAACGGTACGCATGGTTTTCCTGCGTCTTCCAGGATATCCAGTTTCTTCCGCTGTCCATCGGCGAAAATATTTCTATGCAGAGGGCGGCGAAAGGAGATGAGACAAGAGAGGCCGACGGAGCGACATGCGGTTCCAAGCGCATTGGATATAGTTTCCGCAAAGGAGATGAGACAAGAGAGGCGGGCGGAGCGACATGCGACTCCAAGCGCATTCGATATAGTTTTCGCAAAGGAGATGAGGCAAGAGAGGCGGACGGAGCAACATGCGACAGAGACGCCGAAAGGACGGAACAAAGGATATGGTCCTGTCTGGAAAAGGCGGGCATGAGAGAGGCGGTAGAGCGTCTGCCGCAGAAGTTAGATACGCTGATGGAAAAGTCCCTGAATGAAGATGCGGTGGATTTCTCCGGCGGGCAGAGGCAAAAGCTGATCCTTGCAAGGGCGTTGTACCGGGATGCGGGCGTGCTGATCTTAGACGAGCCGACTGCTTCTCTGGACGCATTGGCGGAAAATGACATCTATGAAAAATATGCGGAGTTTGCGAAAGATAAGACGTCATTTTTTGTTTCTCACCGCCTTTCCAGCACTCGTTTCTGCGACAGGATCTTTCTGATTGACCGCGGCGTGGTGGCGGAGGAGGGGACGCACGGCGAGCTGTTAGCGTCCGGCGGATTATATGCGGAAATGTTCGCAATGCAGAGCAAATATTATAAAGAAACGGCGACGTAGCAGCGCCGTCCGGATTTGTAAGGAGAATAAAGTGAAAATAAGCTCGACAGCTATTTTATCATGGGAACAGTCTGAAAGATCACGCCGCCGTGCAAAAAACGCAGAGCGAATAAAATTCGTCTGGGACTGGAGGTTAAATATGGAAGAAAAGATTCCTTTCAGGGAAATGTTAAAAATAAACTGGAGAGGACTCCGGCTAGTGTATTCTTTTACCCCGATTACTATGTTGTTTACCGCGGCGTTTATAGTTATGGGGATCATTTCAAGCTACTGGGGGATTTTTTCCCTCGCAAGGCTGATCGACGATCTGATCTTAAAAGCGCCGGAAAAAACAATGCTTTTTGACTTTTTTCTCTTAACGGCGGGACAGATGATCGTCAATATTGTGTTTGTATCGATGCATATGTACT